>NZ_LT906448.1:1347500-1651250 GCF_900186835.1 Pasteurella dagmatis | reverse complement strand
CATTAAATATGTATATCGATGGGCAATTCGTCGCAACTGAAAGCGGTCAAACTTTTGATGTATTGAATCCAGCAACAGAAGAAGTGATTGCAAAAGTAACTAAGGGGACAGCAGCTGATGCCGCGAGAGCGATTGATGCTGCAGAGGCGGCGCAAGATGCTTGGGAGCAATTACCTGCAATTCAACGTGCGGGCTATTTGCGTAAAATTGCCGAAGGTATTCGTGCACGTTCGGAAGAAATTGCAAAAACGATTTCCTCTGAAATGGGGAAAGTCCTTCCTCTCGCACGTGTCGAAGTGAATTTTACCGCAGACTATTTAGACTATATGTCTGAATGGGCACGCCGTTATGAAGGTGAAATTATCCAAAGCGATCGCCCAAATGAGCATATTTTCCTCTATAAACGCGCCATTGGTGTCACCACAGGGATCCTACCTTGGAACTTTCCATTTTTCTTGATTGCTCGTAAAGCCGCACCAGCGTTAGTCACTGGTAACACAATTGTGTTAAAACCAAGTGTTGACTCACCAATTAATGCGGTGTTATTTGCCGAAGTAGTCGATCAAGTCGGCTTACCGAAAGGGGTGTTTAACTTAGTACACGGATCGGGTGGTGAAGTGGGTAATGAGCTCGCCTCCAATCCAAAAGTGGGTTTAGTTTCATTAACCGGTAGTGAACCGGCAGGCCGTAAAGTAATGGAAGCGGCAAGTAAAAACATTATCAAAGTGAACTTAGAGTTAGGAGGTAAAGCACCGGCTATCGTACTTGCTGATGCAGATCTTGATTTAGCCGCAGATGCAATCGTCGCCTCACGTGTGATTAACTCTGGACAAGTGTGTAACTGCGCAGAACGTGTGTATGTACAACGTGAAGTAAAAGAGGTCTTCACACAAAAATTGATCGAGCGTATGAAAAAAGTGCGTTCAGGAAACCCATTAGAAGATGAAACTCTCGATATGGGACCAATGGTCAATAAACAAGGTCAAACTCACGCCAAACAGATGGTAGACGAGGCGATCAAAGCGGGTGGACGCTTATTATTAGGCGGCAAACCGGTGGAAGGTAAAGGTTATTACTTTGAGCCAACAGTCATTGATAATGTTGATAACAATATGGATATTCTACGTTCAGAAATTTTTGGACCAGTTATTCCAGTGGCAACATTCGACACTATTGATGAAGTGATCAAACTCGCCAACGATTGTGAATACGGCTTAACCTCATCGGTTTACACACAAAATATCAATAAAGCAATGAAACTTGTTTCTCGCTTGAAATTTGGTGAAACCTACATTAACCGCGAAAACTTCGAAGCAATGCAAGGCTTCCATGCAGGCTGGCGTAAATCAGGTATCGGCGGCGCTGATGGCAAACACGGTTTAGAAGAGTATCTACAAACCCAAGTAGTTTATTTGCAGTATGATCAAACAGTGTAGTTAAATCCGTTTGAATAAAACACCCAATTTGCATCAACAAGTTGGGTGTTTTTTTATGGCATTTTTTTCAATAGTGGATGTTTAGTACTTGTTTTTGCTCCTTTTTTCTTTCAATCCTGCCTGATTGCCCGTTGTCTAAATATAAACGGGCAAATATGGATAATAAATACCTATAAAAAGTAAGTGAAAAATGTGAAATACTTAACAAAATGAACAACTAAATGCGTCTTTTATTTACTCTAATCGGGCGATAACTGATCATATTCTTAGCAATTCAATAATGATTCATTTTGGTCGCATTTATGAAACTTCATAAAAACTGACCGCACTTTTTATTATTTTCATTAATATAGGAGAAATACTTATGGCGAATAGAATGATTCTTAATGAAACAAGCTACCACGGAAAAGGGGCTATTTCGAATATTGTTCACGAAGTGAAAAGCAGAGGTTTTAAAAAGGGGTTAGTGGTTACCGATAAAGATTTGATTAAATTTGGTGTAGCAGGCAAAGTGACCGCACTTTTAGACGAATCGGGCTTAGCCTATGAAATTTTCGATGAAGTAAAAGCGAATCCAAGTGTTGAAGTCATCAAAAAAGGAGTTGAACGTTTTAAATCAGCAGGTGCGGATTATATGATTGCGATTGGTGGTGGATCGCCAATTGATAGTTCAAAAGGTATTGGGATTATTATCAACAACCCTGAGTTCAGTGATGTACTTTCTTTAGAAGGTGTTGCACCAACCCATCAAAAATGTGTGCCAGTGATTGCTGTGCCAACCACAGCAGGTACCGCAGCAGAGGTGACGATTAACTATGTGATCACTGACGAAGAGAAAAAACGTAAATTCGTTTGTGTGGATGTACACGATGTGCCAACAGTTGCGGTTGTTGACCCAGATATGATGTCGAGTATGCCAAAAGGTTTAACTGCTGCGACAGGTATGGATGCACTCACACACGCAATTGAAGGTTATATTACTAAAGCTGCTTGGGAATTAACGGATGCGTTACACTTAAAAGCGATTGAGTTAATTTCAAAATCATTACGTGGCGCAGTCAATAATGAGCCTGAGGGTCGTGAAGGTATGGCGTTAGGACAATATGTAGCAGGCATGGGCTTCTCAAACGTGGGTTTAGGCGTGGTGCATAGTATGGCGCATCCACTTTCAGCTTATTACGATACTCCACACGGTATTGCAAACGCAGTGTTATTACCTTATGTTATGGAGTTTAACAAAAACTATACAGGTGAAAAGTACCGTGAAATCGCACGTGCGATGGGTGTAAAAGGTATAGATGATATGACCCCTTCACAATATCGTGATGCTGCAATTACTGCTGTTAAACAATTAGCAAAAGATGTAAATATCCCAGAAAAACTCTCTGCGATTGGCGTGAAAGAAGAAGATTTACCGGCACTTTCAGTAGATGCCTTTAATGACGTATGTACAGGTGGTAACCCAAGAGATTGTACTGCCGAAGAAATTCTAGAAGTATATAAAATTGCATTCTAATTTTCTAAGTGAAAAAAAGCCCCTAAAGCTAGGGGCTTTATTGTTTTTTTAAGGCTTAATTACGCTGTACGATATTTGTTTTTACGACGTTGTAAGAAATATACTAAGACTAATAATAATGCACAGATTAATGAAATGATAAACAATGTACCGAAGAAACCATTCCATTTTAATTTTTCAATAATTAATGATAATGGAAGACCAGCAGCCGCTGCACCGATGTAGGCAAATAAACTGACAAAGCCTGTTGATGCACCAGAAGCATATTTATGTGAGTTTTCAGCTGCTGCCATTGCGATTAAGAATTGTGGGCCAAAAATGAAGAAACCCATTAAGAAGAATAATGCTGACATTAAGAATGGGTTATCACTTGGTAAAAACCATAATGTAAGTGCAACAGCAATGATACCAACTACATAAATGATATTCATCTGTGTACGGTTACCTTTGAAGAATTTATCTGATCCCCAACCAGCAAATAATGCCCCAATAAAACCACCGATTTCAAAGAAACTCACACTTGCATTTGCTTGTAATAAGTTATAACCATGTGTTTCCGTGAGATATAAGTTACCCCAATCATTAATGCCAGTACGTACGATATATACTAACCCGTAAGAAATTGCTAGTGCCCAGATAATACTGTTTTTGAATACATAGCCTTTTAAGATTTCCCAGGTAGATAAACCAATCCCTTCACTTTCATGGATTTGTTCTGCCTTATCGTTACGCCATTCACCTACAGTAGGCAATCCCATTGAACTTGGTCGGTCGCGTAACAATACACATAGACCAAGACCAACGATGACTGCAATCGTACCTGGAATAATCATACCGTATCGCCAACCCCAAGCTAAGGTAACGGCACCTGCGATAATTGGAATTAATGCACCACCTAAGTTGTGTGAAGTGTTCCAAATTGCCCACCAAAGTCCACGTTCGTTACGAGAATACCAAGTATTGAGAATTTTTGAACATGGTGGCCAACCCCAACCTTGGAAAAATGCGTTGATCATCCAAAGTGTAACAAACATAAAGATCGAAGAACTCATGCCAAAGAAAATGTTAACAACCCCTGTTGCTATTAATCCAAGTCCCATAAAATAGCGCGGATTTGATCTATCTCCGATTACACCAGATAAGAATTTAGACACACCATAAGTAAGATAGAATGCTGTTCCCATCATACCAATATCTGCTTTTTGTAAGCCTAAATCCTCTAACATTGCTGGCATGACAAAGTTAAATCCTTTCCGTGTAAAGTAGAAAACGGCATAACCAATATAGCTCACAATCATTAAATGTAGTCGCCAATAGCGGTATGTTTTGTCAATTTCCTCTTTGCTTTTTGTGACCGGAATGTCCGGTGCTTCTTTAAAAATACCCATAATAATGTACCTCATCTAATCAATAGTAATGAAAAATGTGATAAAAATAACAAATTTGTTGAAATTTAGTTTATTACATATAAAATGTTAAAAAAGTTACATAGATCACAGTTTTTACATTTTTTTCAGGTATCATAGAAAAGGATGACTTTCTAATTTAAGTGTAAATACGAGGTATCAAATGAACGCGAAAGAAATTGCTCAATTTATTGACCATACAGCTTTAACCACAGAGAAAAATGAAAAGGATATCTTACAACTTTGTGAAGAAGCGATTGAAAATCAATTTTGGTCTGTTTGTATCAATTCGGGGTATATTCCTTTAGCAAAAGAAAAATTGCAGGGAAGTAATGTGAAAATTTGCACAGTGGTAGGATTTCCGTTAGGTGCAAATTTAACATCTGTGAAAGCATTTGAAAGTATGGAAGCGATCAAGGCTGGTGCAGATGAAATTGATATGGTTATCAATGTAGGTTGGATAAAATCAGGTAAGTGGGATGCAGTAAGAGCGGATATCGCAGAGGTTCTTATGGCTTGTGGTTTAAAACCATTAAAAGTGATTTTAGAAACTTGCTTGTTAACAAAAGATGAAATTGTGAAAGCCTGTGAAATTTGTAAAGAATTGAACGTTGCTTTTGTAAAAACATCAACAGGTTTTAGTAAAGGTGGTGCAACAGTGGAAGATGTTGCATTGATGAAAAAAACTGTTGGTAATATTGGAGTTAAAGCCTCTGGCGGTATTCGTGATACTGAAACTGCTGTGGCGATGATCAATGCGGGGGCCACTCGTATTGGTGCAAGTGCAGGGATTGCAATCATTAACGGTTTGGCTGATACTAGCAGTAACTATTAGTCGGTTGGATTGGACTATAAGCTTATGGATAAGTTAAATTCTCGTGTTCAGAAGTTAGAATTATTGCTCAGGCAAATGGATAAAATTCATTTACGCGAGGCTGCCGAAATGTTGAAGGTGTCAGAAATGACAATTCGACGAGATCTTAGTGTCGGCAGCGGTCCAGTTCAGTTACTTGGTGGCTATATCGTTAGGAATCCGCAAGGGCGAGGTAGACTGGATTACCACATCTTTGAACATCAAGGTAAAAATATCGCTGAAAAAATGCGTGTTGGCAAGGATGCCGCAGCATTAGTTCAAGAAGGTGATATTGTGTTTTTTGACTGTGGATCTACCATCCCCTTCGTGGCTTCTCAAATTGATCCTTCAATAAAATTTACTGCACTTTGTTGTTCTATCAATGTGTTTTTAGCTTTGAAAGATAAACCAAATTGTGATCTGATTCTCTCTGGTGGGCGTTATTCTCGCCATAATGCATTTCTTAACCCTATTCAACGTACTTCAGAACTTGATGCGTTATGTACTACTAAGGCGTTTATTTCTGCAGCGGGTATTCATATTAAATACGGTGTGACTTGTTTTAATTTTGAAGAAGCGAAAGCAAAACAACTGGCGTTGGCTAAAACCCAGCAATCCATTTTAGTGATTGATCATTCAAAATTTGGAGTTGTAGAGCAAGCTTATATTGCAAACTTGGCTGATTTTGACTTTGTGGTTTGTGATAAGGATATTCCAAAATCGTTTTATGTACGTTGATTCTTCAATGTTAAAATAATTTTGCTAAAAATAACCGCACTTTTAGTCCCCAATAGCTGGCTAATCCAGTTGTCGCAAATTCCATTTTTCCTTTGTCCAAAATAATGATTGTTGGTGTAACCGATATATCCCATTGATAGCTGATGCTCCCATTTGGATCATTGATAGTTCTGAATTTATAGTTATTTTCACTCAAATAGTGTTTTACTTGATCATCACTACCTGAACGTAATGCGACAGTAAGCACAGGTACTCCATCTTGTACTAAACTATTCACAGCAGGCGAGGTATGTTTACAATAGCCACACCATGAGCCC
Organism: Pasteurella dagmatis; assembly: GCF_900186835.1. Taxonomy (NCBI): domain Bacteria; kingdom Pseudomonadati; phylum Pseudomonadota; class Gammaproteobacteria; order Pasteurellales; family Pasteurellaceae; genus Pasteurella; species Pasteurella dagmatis. The sequence continues at coordinate 1,644,984 of NZ_LT906448.1, read as the reverse complement.
CAAAAATAGATAACTGCGGGTTGCTCTTGACTTAATTGTGAAAGGAAAAAAGGCTGATTTTGTAAATCTCTTAGAACGGTTGTATTCGCTTGGCTTGGTACATTTGGCTTACGAATAAAATCGATTAAAATACTTATGACTAATAAGGTTAAGATCAGGGAAAGCAAATTTTTGAGTAGCTTTTTGATTTTATTCATACAGGTTATTTCCCGTATTTATCTTTGTCTGCTGTGTAATCTACACCCTTAGCTAACATCCGTAATTGCAAGATCACACGCGCTTTTAATTGTTCACGTTCTGTTTTACCCATATCCAATGCGTTTGCTCCGGCAGTAAACACAATGGTCACCATACCTTCTGCTTGAACATAAGCAATGTATTGTGGATAACCATTTTTATGCGCAATATATTCTGTTAATTCGTCAACAAAGTGCTTAATTTCACGTGCGGCTGCGGTTCGGAAAGCCTGTGATGTGCCGGAGCTTTCACGTAAGAGCAAACGGAACATATTGGGGTTATTGGCAATAAATTCAAAGAAGGTATCAACAGATATAGCAATCACACTGCCTCCTTTTTCTAGGCGTTTACGTGCTTGGCGCATTAATTGGCGCAATACTAAACCAGCCTCATCAACCATTGTTAAACCTAATTCATCCATATCTTTGAAGTGTCGGTAAAATGAGGTGGCGGCAATGCCTGCTTCACGTGCGACTTCACGTAAACTTAAATTAGAAAAGCTTTGTTCTGCGGTTAATTGATTAAATGCAGCATCAATTAATGCTCTCCTTGTTTTTTCTTTTTGTAATGCTCGAATCCCTGCCATATGTAGCCCTTAGGACAAAATAGAACGAACAGAAGCACTGATCGTTTGTGCAATGCGTTCGTAGCGATTACGCAATGGTGAACCCGGGCGATAAATTAATGAAATCGTACGGATTGGCTCTGGTGAATGACAAGGGATATATTTTACTCCCGTTCTTGCCCCTTCGTTCATCACTGCGAGCTCAGGCATTAATGTCATTCCTGCATTTGCAGCAACCATATTACGTAAGGTTTCTAAGCTCGTGGCTTGGAAATGTGAGTTTTCTCTTGCTCCTGCACTGAAACAGTAACCCATTGTCTGATCACGTAAACAGTGTCCGTCGTCCAACATTAGAATTTCCAACCCATTTAATTTGCTCATTTTAATTGAAGATTCTGTTGCCCAAGGGTGATTATCGGATACAGCCAGGAGCATTTTTTCGTTGAAAATAGGTACTTCGATAAAGCTTTCGGTTTCTCGCACAGAGGCCACTACCGCACAATCTAAATGTCCCGTTTCTAATTGTTCCATTAATTGTTGAGTTTGTGCTTCATATAAGAAAAGCTCTAATTCGGGGAAGGCTTCTTTAATTACTGGCATAATATAAGGTAAGAGGTAAGGTCCAACCGTTGGAATGACACCAATGTGTAATGGGCCCGTCATTTCTTTACCTTGATTACTTGCCATTTCTTTAAGTACTTTGACTTCTCTCAATACTGTTTTTGCTTGATTAACTAGTAACAAGCCAGACTGTGTGAATAATACTTTGCGGCTTGTTCTTTCAAGCAAGATGATACCTAATTCATCTTCTAATTTTCTGATTTGGCCACTTAATGTTGGTTGACTTACGTGGCAAGCGTCAGCAGCACGACGAAAATGTTTATGTTCAGCAAGTGCAACAAGATATTCTAAATCGCGGATATTCATTCTTACCTCAGTATTGAAAGACACAGTTAGAAGTTTGATTGATAGGCAAAGACTATATCACAATTTTTATTTTATTCCATAATAGAGTAGTTACTGTTTTAATTAATTTTTTATTTATCAGTAAATAATGTGAATTACCCGTTAAGTGGAAATGAAAACAAGGCAAAAGTGCGGAGGTATTTTTTCTTTTTTAGAGATTAATAATGGGGCGGAGGTGTTTCTTCCGCTTGGCTGGCGATATTCGAAGGTTGTATATCTTTTAATTTATTGACTAAATAACGTAGCTGGATTTGCATTTTATCCATCATAAATTGTTGCTCAATTAGGGATTGATTTAATTCGTCTAATAAGTTCTCTTGAAAGGTCACTTTCATTTCTAGCTCAGCAATACGTTGCTCTAATTTTTCTTCAATTTGCATAGATAAACTCCAAATAAAGGTTGTGAATTTGTTAAATCCGTTTTAACCTATTTAAATTCATTTTTTATTATAAAGGAATAACCAATATGTTTAAAATTCAAAAATATTCAATGATTGCACTTTTAATTGGTGCAGTAACGTCAAACGTGGTTGTTGCAGATAGCAAAACGGATAATAAAAAATTTAATGATGAAGCTTCTTATGCGGTGGGTGCATTACTAGGAACAAATTTAAAAGAAGTCATGACATCACAAAAAGAGGTTATCACATATGATACAAAAAGAGTTCTAGCTGGTGTTGAAGATGTGCTAAATGGCAAAGTAGAACTTGCTAAAAATGAACAACTTAAAGCTGTATTGCAAGAAATACAAACCAAACTAGTTAAAGAACAACAAGCAAAAATTGAACAACTTAGCCAACAAGCAAAAAAAGAGGGCGATAAATATCGCACAGAATTTGAGAAAAAAGAAGGCGTGAAAAAAACAGCATCAGGTTTACTTTATAAAGTGATTAACGCAGGTAGTGGTGATGCGATTAAAGCAACAGATACAGTAACGGTGAAGTATGTTGGTAAACTACCAAATGGTGATGTATTCGATCGCACGCATGGCAAACCAATTTCCTTCAAATTAAATCAAGTTGTGCCGGGTTGGACCGAAGGTTTACAACTTGTGAAAAAAGGTGGAAAAATTGAATTAGTGATTGCGCCTGAATTAGCTTATGGCGATCAAGGTGCGGGTATCATTCCACCAAATTCAACATTGCATTTTGAAGTCGATGTAGTTGATGTGAAATCAGAGTAAAAAAGTATAAAAATAGACCGCACTTTGATAATAAGAAGAATAAAGTGCGGTCATATCTAGAGAAATTATTGAGAGAAACATGATGTTGACGGATAAGCGCCCCTTTACCGATGAAGATCGTACAATTCTTAATTCTTATCATGCAGTAGTAGATGGTGTGAGTGCCTTAATCGGCAGTCATTGTGAAATTGTATTACATTCCTTAGAAGATCTTGAACATTCAACAGTTTGCATTGCAAATGGGCATAATACCAATCGTCAAATAGGCTCTCCAATTACTGACCTTGCATTGAAATCTCTTCATAATATGCAAACGGATAGCGTATCCAAACCTTATTTTACACGTGCGAAAAGTAACGGTTTAATGAAGTCAGTGACTATTGCGATCCGTAATAAAAGTCAACGGATTATTGGTTTATTGTGTATTAACATTAATTTAGATGTTCCCATTTCGCAATTTATGCAAGCGTTAATGCCAATACCAGAACAAGATGCAACATCATCAGTCAACTTTGCAAGTTCTGTTGAAGAATTGGTAGTACAAACCGTTGAAAAAACGATCGAGGAAGTGACTTCGGATCGATTTGTGTCGAATAACAATAAAAATCGACAAATCGTGGTGTCTTTATACGAAAAAGGTATTTTTGATATTAAAGATTCGATTAATTTGGTTGCGGAACGTTTGGATATTTCTCGTCATACTGTCTACCTCTATATTCGTCAAGTTAAACAAGATCTGGAAGAGCAAAAATAATGCGTTATGTACTTTGTGTCAAACAGCCGATTTATGGTAAACAAGGGAGTTTTCTTGCATACCAGTTCGCTAAAACCTTACTTGCACAAGGACATCAACTCAATCAAGTGTTCTTCTTTCAAGATGGTGTAACGCATGGTAATGTATTGGTTTACCCTGCGAATGATGAGTTTAATTTGCAAAAAGCTTGGCAAGAACTCGCTCAAATATATCAATTTCCGCTACATTTATGTGTAGCAGCAGCACAACGTCGTGGCATTGTGGATAAATTGACGTCTGCAGATAGAAAAAGTGAAAATTTAGCACCGCACTTTGTACTAGCTGGTTTAGGTGAATTTACTAAAGCTGCTTTAGAGGCGGATAGGGTTATCACATTATGATGAAGCTGGCCTTTGTTTTTCGAGGAACACCTTTTGGTACTTCAAGCAGCCGAGAAGGTTTGGATGCGTTACTTGCGGCAACCGCATTTTGTGATGAAACCGATATCGGTGTGTTTTTTCTTGATGATGGCGTATTTAATTTATTGAACAGTCAAAATCCAGAAAAAATCTTACAAAAAGATATTGTGAGTATGCTCAAATTATTGGATTTATATGAGATTGATCAACGTTATGTGTGTGCAAGTTCATTAGAAACAGCACAAATGACATTACAGGATTGTGTGATTTCTTGTAAAAAAATCGACCGTACTGCTTTAGTCTCATTACTTAACAGAACTGAAAAAGTACTGACCTTTTAAGGAAAGATTATGTTTTATACCTTTTCTCAATCCAATTATGTAACGCACGAGTTAATGCAACATTTGCAGAATACCACAGCGCAAGATGTGATTGTTTTATGGCAAGATGGCGTTTATCTTTTAGTAAAATACCCCACAATGTTTGAGAAACTCAACGCACCTTGTTATGCACTAGATATCGATTTGGAAGCACGTAATTTAATTACTATGCTTGAGATGCAAGATAAGATTCAACAAATTTCATTATCTGAACTTGTCAAATTGACTGAGCAGCATACTCCTCAACTTGCCCTTTAACCTGAGGTGAGAAAAGTGCGGTAATTTTTTATAAATTTCCTTCTTCTATTAATCAAAAAAACGACCAGCCCACAAATAGAACCGTCTAATTCTTGACATTATTTGCCCATCTTCATTATAATAGCGCGTCTATTTCTGTATGAAATAGAAATACGTATAAACATTCTTTTATGAATAATTGTTAAAACTGGAGCTTTTTTAATGGCAACTATCAACCAGCTAGTACGCAAACCGCGTGTGAAAAAGGTTGTAAAAAGTAACGTTCCTGCATTAGAGGCTTGCCCGCAGAAACGTGGTGTGTGCACACGTGTATACACAACTACACCTAAAAAACCGAACTCAGCATTACGTAAAGTATGCCGTATTCGTTTAACTAACGGTTACGAAGTAACCTCTTACATCGGCGGTGAAGGTCACAACCTTCAAGAGCACAGTGTTGTGCTTATCCGTGGCGGTCGTGTTAAAGACTTACCAGGTGTGCGTTATCACACTGTACGCGGTGCATTAGACTGTGCTGGCGTTAAAGATCGTAAACAAGGTCGTTCTAAATACGGCGTTAAACGTCCTAAATCTTAATGGTTCTCCGTTAAGTAAGGCCAAACGTCTAAATTAGTAAAACTATTTAAACCATAAACTCCAGTCAAAAGGCGATATTTATCGCAAAATGTAGAGTTTTGGAAAATCCTGAAGATTAATTACGGAGAAATTCGCAATGCCACGTCGTCGTAGTATTGAACCACGCAAGATTCTTCCAGATCCAAAGTTCGGATCAGAATTACTTGCAAAATTTATCAATGTTTTAATGGTAGATGGTAAAAAATCTATCGCAGAAAAAATCGTTTATAGTGCATTAGATACGTTAGCACAACGTACTGGTAAAGAAGCATTAGAAGCTTTCGAAGCAGCACTTGACAACGTACGCCCAACTGTTGAGGTTAAATCTCGTCGAGTGGGTGGTTCTACATATCAAGTACCAGTTGAAGTTCGTCCAGTTCGTCGTAACGCATTAGGTATGCGTTGGATCGTTGAAGCTGCACGTAAACGTGGTGACAAATCAATGGCTTTACGTTTAGCTAACGAATTGTCTGATGCATCAGATAACAAAGGTGCAGCAGTTAAGAAACGTGAAGACGTTCATCGTATGGCTGAAGCTAATAAAGCGTTTGCTCATTACCGTTGGTAATTTTTTAGCAACTACGTTTTTCAGGCTTCATCTCATTTAATTATGCGGTGAAGCCTTATACATATTTAAAATTTCATATTTAATTCCAGCAAGGAAATAAGAATGGCACGTACAACCCCTATTTCACGCTACCGTAATATCGGTATTAGTGCGCACATCGATGCAGGTAAAACCACAACATCTGAGCGTATCTTATTCTATACAGGCGTGAGTCATAAAATCGGTGAGGTGCACGATGGTGCAGCTACAATGGACTGGATGGAGCAAGAGCAAGAGCGTGGTATCACGATCACATCTGCTGCAACAACTGCATTCTGGTCAGGGATGTCTCAACAATATCCACAACACCGTATCAACGTAATTGATACTCCAGGACACGTTGACTTCACAATTGAAGTAGAACGTTCAATGCGTGTTCTTGATGGCGCAGTAATGGTTTACTGTGCAGTAGGTGGTGTTCAACCACAATCTGAAACTGTATGGCGTCAAGCTAACAAATACGAAGTACCACGTATTGCGTTCGTAAACAAAATGGACCGTACTGGTGCAAACTTCCTACGTGTTGTTGAGCAAATCAAAACTCGTTTAGGTGGTAACTCAGTTCCTCTACAACTTCCAATCGGTGCAGAAGATAGCTTTGTTGGTGTTGTTGACTTAGTGAAAATGAAAGCGATCAACTGGAATGAAGCAGATCAAGGTATGACATTTACCTATGAAGATATTCCAGCAGACATGTTAGATGCTTGTGAAGAATGGCGTCAAAACTTAGTTGAGTCAGCTGCAGAATCTTCTGAAGAGTTAATGGAAAAATACCTTGGTGGTGAAGAGTTAACTGAAGAAGAAATTAAAGCTGGTTTACGCCAACGAGTATTAGCTGGTGAAATCATTCCAGTTTGCTGTGGTTCTGCATTCAAAAACAAAGGTGTTCAAGCAATGCTTGATGCAGTAATCGACTATTTACCAGCACCTACAGATATCCCTGCAATTAAAGGTATCAACCCAGATGAAACTGAAGGTGAGCGTCACGCAAGTGATGAAGAGCCATTTGCGGCACTTGCATTTAAAATTGCGACTGACCCATTCGTTGGTAACTTAACTTTCTTCCGTGTTTACTCAGGTGTAATTAACTCTGGTGACACAGTATTGAACTCCGTAAAAGATAAACGTGAACGCTTTGGTCGTATCGTGCAGATGCATGCGAACAAACGTGATGAGATCAAAGAAGTTCGTGCGGGTGACATTGCAGCTGCAATTGGTTTGAAAGATGTTGGTACAGGTGATACATTATGTGCACAAGATGCGCCAATCATTCTTGAGCGTATGGAATTCCCAGAGCCAGTAATCTCTGTTGCTGTTGAACCAAAAACTAAAGCAGACCAAGAAAAAATGGGCCTTGCATTAGGTCGTTTAGCACAAGAAGATCCTTCATTCCGTGTTCACACTGATGAAGAATCTGGTGAAACTATTATCTCTGGTATGGGTGAGTTACACTTAGATATTATCGTTGACCGTATGCGTCGTGAATTCAAAGTTGAAGCAAATATCGGTAAACCACAAGTATCTTACCGTGAAACAATCCGTACTCGAGTTAATGATGTTGAAGGTAAACATGCAAAACAATCTGGTGGTCGCGGTCAATATGGTCACGTTGTAATCGACTTATATCCTTTAGAGCCAGAAGGCCCTGGTTATGAGTTCGTGAACGAAATCAAAGGTGGTGTAATTCCTGGTGAATATATTCCTGCTGTTGATAAAGGGATTCAAGAACAACTTAAGTCTGGTCCATTAGCCGGTTACCCAGTAGTAGATTTAGGTGTGCGTTTACATTTCGGTTCGTACCACGATGTTGACTCGTCTGAGCTTGCATTTAAACTAGCTGCATCTTTGGCATTTAAAGCAGCATTTAATAAAGCGAACCCAGTTCTACTTGAGCCAATTATGAAAGTTGAAGTAGAAACTCCACCAGACTATGTTGGTGATGTAATTGGTGATTTAAGCCGTCGTCGTGCGATGGTTAATGGCCAAGAAGCAAATGAATTTGTTGTGAAGATCAATGCAGAAGTACCACTTTCAGAGATGTTTGGTTATGCAACTGACCTTCGTTCACAAACTCAAGGTCGTGCTTCATACTCAATGGAACCATTGAAGTATGCAGAAGCTCCGAAAAACGTTGCTGATGCAATCATTGAAGCTCGCAAAAAATAATTTTGTTTAACAAACCACAAGCCATTATGGCTTGTGGCATCTATTGAGGAAACTTAATCGTGTCTAAAGAAAAATTTGAACGTACAAAACCGCACGTAAACGTGGGTACAATCGGCCACGTTGACCATGGTAAAACAACTTTAACAGCAGCAATTACAACTGTATTAGCAAAACACTACGGTGGTGCTGCTCGTGCATTCGACCAAATCGATAATGCACCAGAAGAAAAAGCACGTGGTATCACCATCAACACTTCACACGTTGAGTATGATACAGAAACTCGTCACTATGCACACGTTGACTGTCCAGGACACGCAGACTATGTGAAAAATATGATCACTGGTGCGGCACAAATGGACGGCGCTATCTTAGTAGTAGCAGCAACAGATGGTCCAATGCCACAAACTCGTGAGCACATCCTTTTAGGTCGCCAAGTAGGTGTACCTTACATCATCGTATTCTTAAACAAATGTGACATGGTAGATGATGAAGAATTATTAGAATTAGTTGAAATGGAAGTGCGTGAGCTTCTTTCTCAATATGATTTCCCGGGTGATGATACACCAATCGTACGTGGTTCAGCGTTACAAGCATTAAACGGCGTACCAGAGTGGGAAGAAAAAATTCTTGAGTTAGCAGGTCACTTAGATTCTTATATCCCAGAGCCAGAGCGTGCGATTGACAAGCCATTCTTATTACCAATCGAAGACGTATTCTCAATTTCTGGTCGTGGTACAGTAGTAACTGGTCGTGTAGAGCGTGGTATCATCCGTACTGGTGAAGAGGTTGAAATTGTTGGTATTAAAGAAACAACAAAAACAACTGTAACAGGTGTTGAGATGTTCCGTAAATTATTAGACGAAGGTCGTGCGGGTGAAAACGTAGGTGCGTTATTACGTGGTACTAAACGTGAAGAAATCGAACGTGGTCAAGTACTTGCTAAACCAGGTTCAATCACACCACACACAGACTTCGAATCAGAAGTTTACGTATTATCAAAAGAAGAAGGTGGTCGTCACACTCCATTCTTCAAAGGTTACCGTCCACAGTTCTATTTCCGTACAACTGACGTGACAGGTACAATTGAATTACCAGAAGGCGTAGAGATGGTAATGCCAGGTGATAACATCAAGATGACTGTAAGCTTGATTCACCCAATTGCGATGGATGAAGGTTTACGCTTTGCGATTCGTGAAGGTGGTCGTACAGTAGGTGCGGGTGTTGTTGCTAAAATTATCAAATAATTTGGTATAACTTGCTGAAAAAGGCGTATCTAAAGGTACGCCTTTTTTGTTATCTGATAGCTTTTCAAATGTTGACACTACTTTTCAGTCTATTTGTCATTTTCTTTTGAAAAGTCTTAGGGAAAAAATTAATGCTACTTCTGTAATTTTAATATGCATTTTTTAAATAAAATGCTACAATCACGCGTTCAGAAACGAATCCCTATTTAAGTTAAGTAATGGATTAAATAAATTATGGCGTTAGAAATCGAGAAAAAGAAAAATACGCATGAAGTCGAGAACCAAAAATCAAAAGGTTTAAATACTTTCTTATGGTTACTCGTTTTTGTTGTGATCACAGCAGCTGCGTTAGGTAATATTTATCTTGTAGAACAATTTTCTACCCCAATCCGTGTTGTTGGTGTAGTTGTTTTATTGCTTATTGCATTAGGTATTGCAACCTTGACAAATCAAGGTACAAAAGCACGTCACTTTTTCAGTGATTCAAGAGTTGAATTAAGAAAAATTGTATGGCCAACACGTCCAGAAGCAATGCAAACTACATTGATCGTAGCTGGTGTAACAATTGTTGTTTCTTTAATCTTATGGGGGTTAGATTCAATTATTGTTGCATTAATTACTTTCTTAACAGATTTGAGGTTCTAAAATGACAGAAGCAGCAAGCAAAAAACGCTGGTATGTATTACAGGCTTTTTCTGGTTTTGAAGGCCGTGTAGCAACAACATTACGTGAATATATTAAATTGCACCATATGGAAGAACAATTTGGTGAAGTGCTTGTTCCGACAGAAGAAGTTGTAGAAAACGTAGCGGGAAAAAGACGAAAAAGTGAACGTAAATTTTTTCCTGGCTATGTATTAGTACAAATGGAAATGAACGATGAAACTTGGCACTTGGTTCGTAGTGTTCCACGTGTAATGGGATTCATCGGTGGTACAGCGGACAAGCCAGCGCCAATTTCACAGCGTGAAGCAGATCGTATTTTAAATCGTTTACAAGAAAGTTCAGAAAAACCTCGTCACAGAAAAGAATTCCAACCAGGTGAAGAAGTTCGTGTGACAGAAGGACCTTTTGCAGACTTTAGTGGTACAGTTGAAGAAGTTGACTACGAAAAAGGTCGCTTGAAAGTATCTGTTTCCATCTTTGGTCGTGCAACACCAGTTGAACTTGAATTTAGCCAAGTAGAAAAACAAAGCGCATAATTCATTAGATTATCAAAATAAGGGCAAAAAATTGCCCTTATTTTTTAGTTTTTATTTCAGAACGACATCTTTTGTCGTTTTTTCTTTTATGATTGCGGGAAATTATAAATAAGAGGAAAAAACGATGTTTGGATTATTTGACCGATTACGTCATCATAAATTAATTCGCCTGATGCGTAATGCGACAGAGGAATCTTTAGAAGAAGAAAGTTTTTATCTTCAATTAAAAGAGTTAACCGCCTCATCAAGCACTTGGTCTACACGACTAAAAAATGACTTTGTTGCAGCCACTTTATCCATATTTGAAGGCGTGGCGAGTTGGGATTTTATTGCCGCAGAAAGTCCACAACGCATTTTTTCATTGACACAGGCAGAAGGTTATACATTAGCTTGTTTAGAGCTTGTCGCTGAGCGGTTTCCTGATACAAAAAATACAAAAAGACTTTTGTATATTTTGTCTGAAGTTGAGCGAATTAAGCAGCGTCAGCGTAATCCGATTTACAATTTACATCAAAAGCCCAAAGCTATTTTCAAAGATCCCGGTTTTAAATTGGCGGTTATCAATCAGTTGATGTTTAAAGAAAATTTACTGAAACCGCAATTTGATCCTATGCTTTTTGCTGAAGAGTTTTCTAAATATTTCATTGATATGGAATATCACCAAGCGAGTGCAGAGGGTATGCAATATCTGTTGAACTTAGATATTCCTAGTGATTTGTTAAATAGTATTGAAGATCTCTATTTAGATAGTAAAGCCGCGCTTTATGGGAAGATTTGTTTCTTTTCTCCGACCAATATGTTGTTGGGAATGAAAATGCCTCAACGAGGCCGGTATGTTCCTATTTGTGATAGTGCGGTCGAAGATTTAGCACTTTTACCTAATTTATCTAAAGTCCATATTGGTTCTGATGACAAGTTTGTTGAACTAGATGAAATGCCTCGGGGTTGTGATTTTATTATCAGCCCGAATGAGGCACGTAATGGAACGCCAATATCAGCTGCTTTTATTCAAGCATTGGAAAAGCAAAAAATTCAGTTATTGCAAGGTGGCAAGCCCGTTGTCTTAGAGAAAGCGATTATCTAGCAAAATGGAAGATTAATTTTCCTAAAATAGTGAAAGTCGCTTGAAAATCGATCTAAATTTCAGTAGAATCCGCAGTCTATTTATGAGCGAGTTTTTTCGTTCGTATTTTGTGTAAACAGGGGAGCTAGCAATAGCGTTATTACCCATTCTAGAGGAAGCTAAAAATGGCAAAAAAAGTACAAGCCTATGTTAAGTTGCAAGTTGCAGCTGGTATGGCTAACCCTTCACCACCAGTTGGTCCTGCATTAGGTCAACAAGGTGTGAACATTATGGAATTCTGTAAAGCATTCAACGCTCGTACTGAGAGCTTAGAAAAAGGTTTACCAATTCCAGTTGTTATCACTGTATATGCAGACCGTTCATTCACTTTCATTACTAAAACTCCTCCAGCAGCAGTATTATTGAAAAAAGCTGCAGGTATCAAGTCTGGTTCTGGTAAACCAAACAAAGATAAAGTGGGTAAAGTAACTTTAGAACAAATCCGTCAAATCGCTGAAACTAAAGCAGCAGATATGACTGGTGCTTCTATTGAGACTAAAATGAAATCAATCGCTGGTACAGCTCGTTCAATGGGCTTAGTGGTGGAGGAATAATACGATGGCTAAATTGACTAAAAAAATGAAAGCAATCAAAGCTGGCGTAGACTCTACAAAAGCATATGAAATCAATGAAGCAATCGCAGTATTAAAACAATTTGCTACTGCTAAATTCGTTGAGAGCGTTGACGTTGCTGTTAACTTAGGTATTGATCCTCGTAAATCTGACCAAAACGTACGTGGTGCAACTGTATTACCACACGGTACTGGTCGTTCTGTACGTGTTGCTGTGTTCACTCAAGGTGCTAACGCAGAAGCTGCTAAAGAAGCTGGTGCTGATTTAGTAGGTATGGAAGATTTAGCTGAATTAGTGAAAAAAGGTGAAATGAACTTCGACGTAGTTATCGCTTCTCCAGATGCGATGCGTGTTGTTGGTCAATTAGGTCAAATTTTAGGTCCACGTGGTTTAATGCCAAACCCTAAAGTTGGTACTGTAACACCAAATGTTGCTGATGCAGTTAAAAATGCGAAATCTGGTCAGGTTCGTTACCGTAATGATAAAAACGGTATCATCCACACCACAATCGGTAAAGTTAACTTTAGCGAAGAACAATTAAAAGAAAACTTACAAGCGTTATTAGCTGCTTTAGCTAAAGCGAAACCGACTACATCTAAAGGTGTATTCATCAAGAAAGTAAGTATTTCTACTACAATGGGTGCTGGCGTAGCAGTAGATCAAGCTACATTATAATTCACTCAATTGAATACGAAAAAAAGCGCAATCTTATGGTTGCACTTTTTTTATGTTCGAAAGAAAGCGAATCGTTACCTGTTATGACTTAGCTGATAAAGTCGGGCAACATTCTGTGCAGTAGAAATCAGATTTTTTTGACCGCTCTTTAAGGTCTCTTCCAAGCCATCAACTTGATGAATAATCGGGAATACGGCATCAATACCCGCTTGATAAACGACTTCATAATCCTCTCTGAGACTGCCGACGATTGCAATCACTGGCTTATTGAAAAGCTTAGCTGTTTTAGCCACACCAATCGGAGTTTTACCCTGTGCAGTTTGGCTATCCATTCGACCTTCGCCTGTAATCACTAAATCGGCATCTTGTAAAATTTCCACAAGATTGACCGCACTTATGACGATATCCACCCCTGAACGTAGTGTCACATTCGGTAGAAGCAACAAACCACCTCCCATTCCACCAGCAGCTCCAGCTCCAGCAACATCACGAATGTTGATCTTATGTTGCTGTTTGACAAGAAGAGAAAAGTGTAGCAGTGCTTTATCTAATTGGGTGACCATTTCTGGCGTAGCCCCTTTTTGTGGACCAAAAATTGAAGAAGCACCTTTCGGGCCACAAAGTGGATTATTCACATCACAAGCCACTTCAATTTCAGTGTGATTTAAGCGAGGATCGAGGTCAGACAAATCAATATGCACGATGTCTTTTAAATATTCACCGCCCCACTGAATAGGCTGATTATTTTGATTCAGAAATTGGCAACCCAAGGCTTGCAACATCCCAACACCTGCATCATTAGTTGCACTGCCGCCAATCCCTAAAATAATTTTTTCCACACCTAGATCTAGCGCATTTTTAATTAATTGCCCAGTACCGAAACTTGTGGTTTTTAGTGGATTTCGTTGTTTAAAAGGCACAAGATGTAGGTCCGATGCAGCAGCCATTTCAATAATTGCCGTTTTGCCGTTGCCAAAAACACCAAACGGTGCATTAATTGTGTTGCCTAACGGTGCAGTCACCGAAGCTTGGACTAATTTGCCCCCTGTTGCATCTACAAGTGATTGCACAGTGCCTTCACCTCCGTCCGCCATTGGCACTTTGATATAGTCAGCAGTTGGCCAAATTTTCTTGAGCCCCACTTCAATTGCATTTGCCACTTCAAGTGCGGTTAAACTTTCTTTAAAAGAATCAGGTGCAATGACTATTCGCATAAATATTTACTCTTTCAATGGGATAAAAATATTCCTCTTGGAGGATGTAAAATAGGCATCAAGTTTCTCTTATATACCATATTTATGAGTATGAGTAAGTAAAATATTTTGTACACAGACTGTTCTGCACTTGTTTTTAAATTTGTGTATGGCGTCGTCGAAGTGCGGTGCGATTTTCGTATATTTTTTAATAAAAAACTTTACAAGTGGGGGCAATTCTATTAGAATTTTGCTCCTGAATTTTATCATTCTAGATGATGAAATTATTGATGGTGCTTGACCAAATTCAAGCCCCGTCCGAGACCGTAGGTGAAATGATGGATATCATCTCTTAATTAATCCTACGTAGATGGTGAACAGACAGAATTTTCTGCTTCTGGACACCTTAGCCTCACAAAATAGTCGTACCAAAGTGCGGTCATTTTTTGAGATTTTTTGTAAATTCCGCTCCGGCGGAGTGTATTCAGGAGCTAAAAGCCAATGGCATTAAATCTTCAAGACAAACAAGCAATTGTTGCTGAAGTAAACGAAGCAGCCAAAGGTGCCCTATCAGCTGTTATCGCGGATTCTCGCGGCGTAACAGTAGATAAAATGACTGAATTACGTAAAGCAGCTCGTGAAAACGGTGTTTCAATGCGTGTTGTTCGTAATACTTTATTACGTCGCGCAGTTGAAGGTACTGAATTTGAGTGCTTAAAAGATACGTTTGTAGGTCCAACACTTATCGCATTCTCTACTGAACATCCAGGTGCAGCTGCACGTTTGTTCAAGGACTTTGCTAAAGCAAATGATAAGTTTGAAATTAAAGGTGCAGCCTTTGAAGGTAAGATTCAAGATGTTGAATTCTTAGCAACATTACCAACTTACGACGAAGCAATTGCACGTTTAATGGGCACAATGAAAGAAGCTGCGGCAGGCAAACTTGTTCGCACTCTTGCGGCATTACGCGACAAATTACAAGAAGCTGCTTAATCCAGCCGTTTCTTAACTCGTTTAACTTTTTTACTTTAGGAATTGATTGTTATGTCATTAACTAACGAACAAATCATTGAAGCGATCGCTTCTAAATCTGTAACTGAAATCGTAGAATTAATCACTGCGATGGAAGAAAAATTTGGTGTTTCTGCAGCGGCAGCAGCAGTAGCAGTAGCAGCTGGTCCAGCAGAAGCGGCTGAAGAGAAAACTGAATTTGACGTAGTTCTTGCAGGCGCAGGTGCTAACAAAGTAGCAGTTATCAAAGCAGTACGTGGTGCAACTGGTTTAGGCTTAAAAGAAGCTAAAGACTTAGTAGAATCTGCTCCAGCAGTATTGAAAGAAGGTATCTCTAAAGCTGAAGCTGAAGCACTTAAGAAAGAATTAGAAGAAGCTGGCGCACAAGTAGAAGTTAAATAATTTTAACTGACTTGTTAGCCCTTCTAAGGCTCGATGGCTGGTGGTTTTTCCATCAGCCATTTTGTGCTATCAAAACAGAATAAATTTTTCCGTTTAGTTTTTCTGTTTTTCTCAAGTTAATTAGTTCACGTAATTTGGGAATTCCGCTCATCAGAAGTAAGGTTCAGAGTGCGGCATCTGGAAACGGTATCTTTACACGCATACATAACTTACTGATTAACAAGTAGCATTATGTATTTGGTTCACTGAAACACGAGCAGAGGAACCCTATGGTTTACTCCTACACAGAGAAAAAACGAATTCGTAAAGACTTCGGCAAACGCCCGCAAGTTTTAAATGTACCTTATTTATTAACTATCCAACTCGATTCTTTCGATAAATTTATTCAAAGAGATCCTGAAGGTCAGCAAGGCTTAGAAGCGGCATTCCGCTCAGTATTTCCAATTGTTAGCAATAACGGCAACACAGAATTACAATATGTAAGCTATCAATTGGGTGAGCCAGTATTTGACGTGAGAGAATGTCAAATTCGTGGTACCACTTATGCTGCACCATTACGTGTGAAATTGCGTTTAGTTAGCTATGATAAAGACGCAGCTCCAGGTACGATCAAAGATATTAAAGAACAAGAAGTTTATATGGGGGAGATCCCATTAATGACCGACAATGGTACCTTTGTAATCAATGGTACTGAGCGTGTTATCGTGTCGCAATTACATCGTAGCCCAGGCGTATTCTTTGATTCTGATAAAGGTAAAACACACTCTTCAGGTAAAGTTTTATATAACGCAAGAATTATCCCTTACCGTGGTTCATGGTTAGACTTTGAGTTCGATCCAAAAGATAACTTATATGCACGTATCGACCGTCGCCGTAAATTACCTGCAACTATCATTTTACGTGCGTTGAATTACACCACTGAGCAAATTTTAGATATTTTCTTCGATAAAGTTGTTTTTGAAATTAGCAATAACAAATTATTGATGACATTAGTGCCAGAAAGATTACGTGGTGAAACTGCAACATTTGATATTGAAGCGAATGGTAAAGTATATGTTGAACGTGGTCGTCGTATTACCGCACGTCACATTAAAGCATTAGAAAAAGATAATGTGACACAAGTTGAAGTACCAACTGAATATATCGTGGGTAAAGTTGCGGCAAAAGACTATGTGGATTTGGAGTCTGGTGAAATTGTTTGTCCTGCTAATATGGAAATCTCATTAGAGATGTTAGCTAAATTAGCGCAGGCTGGTTATACAACAATTGAAACTCTATTCACTAATGACTTAGATTATGGTCCTTATATTTCAGAAACGTTACGCGTTGATCCATCCAACGATCGTTTAAGTGCGTTAGTTGAAATTTACCGTATGATGCGTCCAGGTGAGCCACCAACAAAAGAAGCTGCTGAAGGTTTATTTGACAACTTATTTTTCTCATCAGATCGTTATGATTTATCTGCAGTAGGTCGTATGAAATTTAACCGCTCTTTAGGTATTGATGAAGAGACTGGTAGCGGCATTTTAAGCAATGAAGACATCATCGGTGTGATGAAAAAACTGATCGAGATCCGTAATGGTCGTGGCGAAGTTGATGATATCGACCACTTAGGTAACCGTCGTATCCGTTCAGTGGGTGAAATGGCAGAAAACCAATTCCGTATTGGTTTAGTACGTGTTGAAAGAGCGGTGAAAGAACGCTTATCTTTAGGTGATTTAGATGCAGTAACACCACAGGATTTAATCAATGCAAAACCAATTTCTGCGGCAGTAAAAGAATTCTTTGGTTCTTCACAACTTTCACAGTTTATGGATCAAAACAACCCGTTATCAGAAGTCACGCACAAACGTCGTATTTCTGCATTAGGTCCAGGTGGTTTGACTCGTGAACGTGCAGGCTTCGAGGTTCGAGATGTTCACGCTACTCACTATGGCCGTGTGTGTCCAATCGAAACCCCTGAGGGTCCAAATATCGGTTTGATCAACTCACTTTCTGTTTACGCACGTACTAACGACTACGGTTTCTTAGAAACGCCATACCGTAAAGTAGTAAACGGTCAAGTGACTGAAGAAATTGAATATTTATCTGCGATTGAAGAAGGTAAATATGTTATCGCTCAGGCGAACTCAAATCTTGATGAAGAGTTACGCTTTACTGATGCGTTCGTAACTTGTCGTGGTGAACACGGTGAATCTGGTTTATATCGTCCAGATGAAATCCACTATATGGACGTTTCAACCCAACAAGTTGTATCGGTGGCGGCTGCGTTAATTCCGTTCCTTGAGCACGACGATGCGAACCGTGCATTGATGGGTGCAAACATGCAACGTCAAGCAGTTCCAACATTACGTGCGGATAAACCATTAGTAGGTACAGGTATCGAGAAAGCAGTAGCAGTTGACTCAGGTGTAACTGTGATTGCAAAACGTGGTGGTGTGGTTCAATACGTTGACGCTTCACGTATCGTTGTGAAAGTAAACGAAGATGAAACCGTTCCAGGTGAAGCAGGTATTGATATCTATAACTTAGTGAAATACACCCGTTCAAACCAAAATACATGTATTAACCAAATTCCTTGTGTGTCATTAGGTGAGCCTATTGGTCGTGGTGAAGTGTTAGCAGACGGTCCTTCAACAGACTTAGGTGAGTTAGCGCTTGGTCAAAATATGCGTGTAGCATTCATGCCTTGGAATGGTTATAACTTCGAAGACTCGATGTTAGTTTCTGAGCGTGTTGTACAAGAAGATCGTTTCACAACGATTCACATTCAAGAACTTTCTTGTGTGGCACGTGACACCAAATTAGGTTCAGAAGAAATCACAGCGGATATTCCAAACGTAGGTGAAGCAGCATTAAGTAAACTTGATGAATCTGGTATTGTTTACATCGGTGCGGAAGTAAAAGGTGGTGATATTCTTGTGGGTAAAGTAACACCAAAAGGTGAAACTCAATTAACCCCAGAAGAAAAATTATTACGTGCGATCTTCGGTGAAAAAGCCTCTGATGTGAAAGATTCTTCATTACGTGTACCAAACAGTGTTTCTGGTACCGTTATCGACGTGCAAGTCTTTACCCGTGATGGTGTAGAAAAAGACAAACGTGCGCTTGAAATTGAAGAAATGCAATTAAAACAAGCGAAAAAAGACCTGGTGGAAGAATTAGAAATCCTTGAGGCAGGTTTATTTACGCGTGTTCGTAGTCTTCTGATTGCAGGTGGTTTTGAAGCGAAAAACTTAGATAAATTAGACCGCACTAAATGGTTAGAGCAATCATTAAGCGATGAAGCACAACAAAACCAATTAGAGCAACTTGCTGAGCAATACGAAGAATTACGTAAGGAATTCGAGCGTAAGTTAGAGATTCAACGTGGTAAGATTATCCAAGGTGATGATTTAGCACCGGGCGTGTTGAAAGTAGTTAAAGTATATCTTGCAGTTAAACGTCATATCCAACCGGGTGATAAAATGGCGGGTCGTCACGGTAACAAAGGGGTTATCTCAAAAATCAACCCTGTGGAAGATATGCCATACGATGAAAATGGTCAGCCAGTAGATATTGTGTTGAACCCTCTGGGCGTTCCATCACGTATGAACATCGGTCAGATCTTAGAAACTCACTTAGGTTTAGCTGCGAAAGGTATCGGTGACAAGATCAATGCGATGATCAAACAACAACAAGAAGTAGCGAAATTACGTGAGTATATGCAAAAAGCATATGACTTGGGTCATGGTTCACAAAAAGTGGATTTAAGTACCTTCACTGATGAAGAAGTGATGCGTTTAGCACAAAACTTACGTAAAGGTTTACCGCTTGCAACCCCAGTATTTGATGGTGCTCATGAAAGCGAAATCAAAGGCTTATTAGAGTTAGGTGGTTTACCAACTTCAGGTCAAATCACTTTATTCGATGGTCGTACTGGTGAGAAATTTGAGCGTCCAGTAACAGTAGGTTACATGTATATGCTCAAGTTGAACCACTTAGTTGATGACAAAATGCACGCACGTTCAACCGGTTCTTATAGCTTGGTTACACAACAGCCGTTAGGTGGTAAAGCACAATTCGGTGGTCAGCGTTTCGGTGAAATGGAGGTATGGGCGCTTGAAGCATACGGCGCAGCATATACTTTACAAGAAATGTTAACCGTGAAATCTGATGACGTAAATGGTCGTACGAAGATGTATAAAAACATCGTTGGTGGAACACATCAAATGGACCCGGGTACACCAGAATCTTTCAATGTAATTATGAAAGAAATTCGCTCGCTTGGTATCAACATTGATTTAGATGAAGATTAATCTGACATCATAACCAAGCTTGGTGTAAAGCAATGTACGCTCAAGTGCGGTGAAAATTTTAAAAATTTCAACCGCACTTGAATAAGTTTAACTCCGACAGGAGCAAATCTGTGAAAGACTTAGTTAAGTTTTTAAAAGCACAATCAAAAACGAGTGAAGATTTTGATGTGATCAAAATTGGTTTAGCATCACCGGATATGATCCGTTCTTGGTCATTTGGTGAAGTTAAAAAACCTGAAACCATTAACTACCGCACATTTAAACCAGAACGTGACGGTCTTTTCTGTGCACGTATTTTTGGACCAGTAAAAGATTACGAATGTTTATGTGGTAAATACAAACGCTTAAAACACCGTGGTGTAATCTGTGAAAAATGTGGCGTTGAAGTAACACAAACCAAAGTACGTCGTGAGCGTATGGGGCATATTGAGCTTGCTTCACCTGTTGCACATATTTGGTTTTTGAAATCACTACCATCCCGTATTGGTTTATTGCTTGATATGCCATTACGTGACATTGAACGTGTTTTATATTTTGAATCATACATTGTGATCGAACCGGGTATGACTGATTTAGATAAAGGTCAGTTATTAACGGAAGAGCAATATTTAGACGCAGAAGATCGTTGGGGTGATGAGTTCGATGCAAAAATGGGTGCGGAAGCCATCCAAGCTTTATTGCGTGATATGGATTTAGCACTTGAATGTGAAAACTTACGTGAAGAATTACAAGAAACTAACTCAGAAACAAAACGTAAGAAAATCACTAAACGTTTAAAATTATTAGAAGCGTTTATTCAATCTGGTAACAAGCCAGAATGGATGGTGATGACTGTATTACCAGTATTACCACCAGATTTACGTCCGTTAGTGCCACTTGATGGCGGTCGTTTCGCTACTTCAGATTTGAACGATTTATACCGTCGTGTAATCAACCGTAATAACCGTTTAAAACGTCTTTTAGACTTAATCGCACCTGATATCATTGTGCGTAACGAAAAACGTATGTTACAAGAATCTGTTGATGCGTTATTAGATAATGGTCGTCGTGGTCGTGCTATTACTGGCTCTAACCGCCGTCCATTAAAATCACTTGCGGATATGATTAAAGGTAAACAAGGTCGTTTCCGTCAAAACCTATTAGGTAAACGTGTTGACTATTCAGGCCGTTCTGTAATCACTGTAGGTCCATACTTACACCTACACCAATGTGGTTTACCGAAGAAAATGGCATTGGAGTTATTCCGTCCGTTTATCTATGCAAAATTAGAAAGCCGTGGCTTCGCTTCAACGATTAAAGCTGCGAAGAAAATGGTCGAGCGTGAAGATGCGATCGTATGGGATATTTTAGCGGAAGTTATTCGCGAACATCCAATTTTATTAAACCGTGCACCAACATTGCACCGTTTGGGTATTCAGGCATTTGAACCATTATTGATCGAAGGTAAAGCAATCCAATTACACCCACTTGTTTGTGCGGCGTTTAATGCTGACTTTGATGGTGACCAAATGGCGGTCCACGTACCATTGACATTAGAAGCTCAGTTAGAAGCACGTGCATTAATGATGTCAACCAACAACATTTTATCACCAGCAAATGGTGAGCCTATTATCGTTCCATCACAAGACGTTGTATTAGGTCTTTACTATATGACACGTGATAAAGTTAACGGTAAAGGCGAAGGAATGTTGTTACAGGACCCTCGTGAAGCTGAAAAAGCGTATCGTACAGGTCAAGCTGAATTACATTCTCGTGTGAAAGTGCGTATCACTGAATATGTGAAAAACGTAGCAGGTGAGTTTGAGCCTCATACTAACTTAGTAGATACTACGATTGGTCGCGCGATTCTTTGGATGATTGCACCAAAAGGTATGCCATTTAGCTTGTTTAACCAAACATTAGGTAAAAAAGCAATTTCTAAGTTAATCAACGAGAGCTATCGTCGTTTAGGTATGAAACCAAGCGTACTATTTGCTGACCAAATTATGTATACCGGTTTTGCATATGCAGCACGTTCTGGCTCATCAGTAGGTATTGATGATATGGTCATTCCTGCGAAGAAATACGAAATTATTTCTGCGGCAGAAGAGGAAGTTGCTGAAATCCAAGAGCAGTTCCAATCAGGTTTAGTTACTGCTGGTGAACGTTATAACAAAGTGATCGATATTTGGGCTGCTGCAAACGAACGTGTTGCTAAAGCGATGATGGAAAACTTGTCTACAGAAGAAGTAATTAACCGTGAAGGCAATCCAGAGAAGCAGGCATCCTTTAATAGCATCTTCATGATGGCGGACTCTGGTGCTCGTGGTTCTGCGGCACAGATTCGTCAGTTAGCAGGTATGCGTGGTCTAATGGCTCGTCCAGATGGTTCGATCATCGAAACGCCAATTACGGCAAACTTCCGTGAAGGTCTAAACGTATTACAGTACTTTATTTCAACCCATGGTGCACGTAAAGGTCTTGCGGATACTGCATTGAAAACAGCAAACTCAGGTTACTTAACCCGTCGTTTAGTTGATGTGGCACAAGACTTAGTTATCATCGAAGATGATTGTGGTACACACGAAGGTATCGTGATGACCCCATTAATTGAGGGTGGTGACGTTAAAGAAGCATTACGTGATCGCGTATTAGGTCGTGTAGTTGCAGAAGACGTATTAAAACCAGGTACAGAAGAAGTATTAATTGCACGTAATACCTTATTAGATGAGAAATTGTGTGATGTGATCGATGCAAATTCTGTTGATAGTATCAAAGTACGTTCAGTAGTAACTTGTAACACAGACTTTGGTGTGTGTGCGAAATGCTACGGACGTGATCTTGCACGTGGTCACTTGATTAACCAAGGTGAGGCAGTTGGTGTTATTGCAGCACAATCAATTGGTGAACCGGGTACACAGTTAACGATGCGTACGTTCCATATCGGTGGTGCTGCGTCTGCAGCTGCGAAAGAGTCAAGTATCCAAGTGAAAAATACGGGTACATTACGCTTAGCGAACGTAAAATTCGTTACTAACAACGAAGGTAAATTAGTATTAACTTCACGTAACACTGAATTAACTATTATTGATGCATTCGGTCGTACTAAAGAACACTATAAAGTGCCTTACGGTGCAGTCTTAAGCAAAGCTGATGGTCAAGATGTTACGGCAGGTGAGACCGTTGCAAACTGGGATCCACATACAATGCCAGTTGTATCTGAGGTGAGCGGTTTTGTTAAATTCGTTGACATCGTTGATGGTTTAACTGTCACTCGTCAAACTGATGAATTAACAGGTTTATCATCAATCGTAGTTCAAGATGTCGGGGAGCGTGCAACAGCAGGTAAAGATTTACGTCCAGCAATCAAACTTGTTGATGCGAAAGGTAACGATATCTTAATCCCAGGTACAGACGTTGTTGCGCAATACTTCTTACCAGGTAAAGCGATCGTAACATTAGACGATAACGCAGAAGTTCATATCGGTGACCCATTAGCACGTATTCCACAAGAATCTGTTGGTACAAAAGATATTACTGGTGGTCTTCCGCGCGTTGCGGACTTATTTGAAGCGCGTAAACCGAAAGAGCCAGCAATCTTGGCTGAAATTTCTGGTATCGTGTCATTCGGTAAAGAAACAAAAGGTAAACGACGCTTATTAATCACACCAGCTGAAGGCGAAACTTACGAAGAAATGATTCCAAAATGGCGTCAACTCAACGTATTTGAAGGTGAGATGGTCGAACGTGGTGATTTAATCTCTGATGGTGCAGAAACGCCACATGATATTTTACGTTTACGTGGTGTTCATGCTGTAACTGATTATATCGTTAATGAAGTACAAGAAGTTTACCGCTTACAAGGGGTAAAAATTAACGATAAACACATCGAAGTCATCGTACGTCAGATGTTACGTAAAGCAATCATCACTAAAGCTTATGACTCTGAATTCTTAGAGGGTGAGCAAGTTGAGGTTGCACGTATTAAGATCGTGAACCGTAAGCGTGAAGCTGAAGGCAAGCCATTAGTTGAATTTGAACGTGAGTTACTTGGTATTACCAAAGCATCTCTTGCAACTGAGTCATTTATCTCTGCAGCATCATTCCAAGAAACAACACGTGTGTTAACTGAAGCTGCAGTTGCGGGTAAACGTGATGAATTGCGTGGCTTGAAAGAGAATGTAATCGTCGGTCGCTTAATCCCTGCTGGTACAGGTTTCGCATATCACCAAAATCGTCAGAAGAAAGTGATGATGAGAGATGAAATGCCAGTTAAATTATCAGCAGCAGATGAAGAAGAAATTGCAGCAGAATTTACTGTTACTGCAGAAGATGCAACAGCAAGTTTAGCAGAAATGTTAAATATGGCTGATGATGCAGAATAATCTACATTAAACAAAAAAACCCGAGCATTGACTCGGGTTTTTTATTTTATTTGATAAGCATATAATGTATCAGATTAATCTAATGGACAGATAATTTATAGATATGGATAAACAGTTTAATTTCAGACTTGATATTAATGGTTTAAGAGCTTGGGCGGCACTGGCTGTATTATTTTTTCATTTCAAGATATTGCATTTTAATGGCGGATTTATTGGTGTAGATATCTTCTTTGTTATTTCTGGCTATTTAATGGCTATGATTTTATACCCTCAAATAGTAGAAAATAGAAAAGTTGATTTAGTTAATTTCTACATTAGAAGGTTTAAGCGAGTTGCTCCAGTATTATTTGTTTTATTGTTAGTAATATTATTTTTGTCTTTCTACCTAATAATTATTATCAATATTTCATCTGTTTTAAGTGAAATTAAAAATTCCACAATATTTATTTATAATATAACGGCTGCAAAAGTGGATTATTTTTCAACTAGTGTTAATGAACGTTGGTTAATGCATACTTGGACATTAGGAGTTGAATTTCAATTTTATCTTTTATTTCCACTTTTACTTTTATTATTTAGAGGATTTTCTAGTGGAAAAATAATATGTTGTTTATCTGTTATAGCTGCCTCATCATTTCTAATGATGCTATATTCTTCTGAACAAAAAAGTAATATTTTCTTTTTATTACATTACCGTTTATGGGAATTTCTATTAGGTGCACTTGTTTTTGTGTTTCAATACAATAAAACTACAAGGATAAAAGATGTATATAGAATATTTATTAGCTATTTAAGTTGGATAGCCTTAATTACTTTTTTCTTATTCTATGAAAAGACAATATGGCCAAATTGGCATGCTCTCATTCCTGTAATTGCGACTTCACTGATATTATTTTTTAATCATAATACTTTTTTCACTTGTCATCCTTGTGTACAAAAATTAGGAGATGCTTCCTATTCTATTTATTTATGGCATTGGCCTGTTCATGTGTTTTGTGTTTTATTTGACTATGATTCTTATTGGGAAGTATTAATTGCTAGTGTGGTGTCTATCTTAATTGGATTAATCAGCTATTATTCTATTGAAAAAACTGTAAAAAATTGGAGTATATCCCTGAAAAAACAAGGATGCATATTATTAGGAATAAGCATATATTTATATTGTTTGGTTTCTGTACTCGAGAAAAAAGAAAGTTTGTTGTTTAGCTATTTCTTTATACATTCTAAATACCAAAATATTATTCCCTATATGGATTTCCCTACGGATGCTGCGCTTAAATGTACTCAAAAGACAGGATTTTGTCAGTTTGGGAAAGAGAAAAGTTCACCAAAATTTATTCTAATTGGCGATAGCCACGCAGTTGCACTTATACCTGGATTGGAGGAGCTTGCAAACAGGTATCAGAGTTCTTTTTTAAGTTCTGCGCTACTTGGTTGCCCGATGATATTTAATGTGAAAAATAAAGAGCATAACTTGCAAAAATGTTTAGAAAGAAATAATAACATTCTTTCACTATTGGAAAATTATCCTAATATCCCAGTTGTTATTGTGAATCGTTATAATGAATATTTATTGGGACATAATGAGGATGAATTTATTTCTTCATATTATTTGGAAACAGAATTAGATATGAGTGATTCATATAGTCTAAAAAAAGTAAGGGAAGAACTTAGTACAGGTTTTTTAGATTCAATATGTAAAATTTCAGAAAAAAATATGACTTATTTGGTGAATTCGATACCAGAAATAGGGAAAAATGTACCAATGCTAATAGCTAAAAATATGTTTATAAAAAATGAAAGAATAGAAATTAAGCTTGATAAACAAAGTTATCTTGACAGAAATCGGTTAGCATCTCGGATTCATGAAACTGCGAAAAAAGACTGTGGTGTTAAGATCATTGATGTTTCTAGTGCGTTATGCGATTCAGAATTTTGTTATACCTCAAATGAAAAAGATATTTATTATGCAGATGATGATCATTTAAATTTGTGGGGAAGCCGTAAGGTATATCCTCTGTTTGAGCATCTGTTCATTAAAGAATCTGCTTCGCATTAGCTAAATTTAAAAATTACTTTTATAATAAAGACATTTTATTCCATTTTTGATAGGCAAAAAGTGCGGTCATTTTTTGTGAAATTTTGTGAGCTTCTATGAATGCGATTCAATCTGATGA
Organism: Pasteurella dagmatis; assembly: GCF_900186835.1. Lineage (NCBI taxonomy): Bacteria > Pseudomonadati > Pseudomonadota > Gammaproteobacteria > Pasteurellales > Pasteurellaceae > Pasteurella > Pasteurella dagmatis. The sequence continues at coordinate 1,618,594 of NZ_LT906448.1, read as the reverse complement.
CTATGGTTATTGGTTACTCACTCAAGACTCTACGTTATATTTGATTGACGGTGAATTGCCTCAAGGCAAAGCATCTGATTTTCAGCTGTTGGGGTTGAAAGCGATGAAGATAGGGCAGATTGATGGTTTGCCGCTATGGTTAGTTGAGGAAATTGCGGATGATACTCGCGAATATGTCTCTTTACGCAGTTTGTTATTTTTGCCTGAAACCCATTTCAATTTACTTAATCGTGGTGTTGAACTAAATCATTTTTTTAAAACTCACCGCTTTTGTGGCAAATGTGGGCATCCAACACATATTGCTGCAGATGAATGTGCGATTGAATGTGCAAATACTAAATGTTCGTATCGTACTTATCCTGTTATTTGTCCTTGTATCATTGTTGCTGTACGCAAAGAGAATCAGATCTTACTCGCTAATCATCAACGCCATAAAGGTGGGATTTATACCACATTGGCTGGTTTTGTTGAGGTTGGAGAAACGTTTGAACAGGCGGTTCATCGTGAAGTATTTGAAGAAACAGGCATTAAGGTTCAGAACTTGCGTTATTTTGGTAGCCAGCCTTGGGCATTCCCAAATTCTGCAATGGTCGGATTTTTAGCGGATTATGAAAGTGGTGAAATTAACTTACAAGAAGATGAAATTTGTGATGCGAAATGGTTTCATTACAGTGCTATGTTGCCGGAGCTTCCACCAAAAGGGACGATAGCACTGAAACTAATAAAGCATACATTACAATTGTGTGCTGATGAAGAAAGGAAAGTAAAATGACAGCATTAAAAAATGATCGTTATTTAAGAGCGTTATTGCGTGAGCCCGTTGATATGACTCCAGTTTGGATGATGCGTCAAGCAGGTCGCTATTTGCCAGAATACCGTGCAACACGTACAGTAGCAGGGGATTTTATGTCATTGTGCCGCAATGCTGAACTAGCTTGTGAAGTGACTTTACAGCCTTTACGTCGTTACGATTTAGATGCTGCAATTTTATTTTCCGATATTTTAACGATTCCAGATGCGATGGGATTAGGTTTAAGTTTCGGTGTAGGTGAGGGGCCTAAATTTGCTCATCCAATTGATAGCAAAAGTGCGGTACAAAATTTGCCAATTCCAGATCCTGAAAGTGAATTACAGTATGTGATGAATGCGGTGCGTACGATTCGCCTTGAATTAAAAGGTGATGTGCCTTTAATTGGATTTTCTGGTAGTCCTTGGACATTGGCGACTTATATGGTGGAAGGTTGCAGTAGCAAAGCCTTCACAAAAATTAAAAGAATGCTGTATGCAGATCCACAATTACTGCATCAATTATTAGATAAGTTAGCGGACTCTGTGACCTTATATCTCAATGCACAAATTAAAGCCGGTGCGCAGTCAGTGATGATTTTTGATACTTGGGGTGGGGTGCTTGGACATCGTGAGTTTGTAGATTTTTCATTACAGTATATGCACAAAATTGTTGATGCACTTATTCGTGAAAATGAGGGAAGAAAAGTGCCTGTCACATTATTTACTAAAGGTGGTGGCTTATGGTTAGAAGCAATGGCAGAAACAGGCTGTGATGCATTAGGAATTGACTGGACGGTCAATCTTGGGGAGGCGAAAGCACGAGTGGGGCATAAAGTAGCTTTACAAGGCAATATGGATCCTTCAGTATTATATGCATCACCAGATCGAATTGAACAAGAAGTGCGGTCAATTTTGGCGGATTTTGGTCAAGGTAGCGGACACGTATTTAATTTAGGGCACGGTATCCATCAAGATGTGTTAGCAAGTAGCCCTAAAATTTTTGTTGATGCAATTCATCAATATTCCAAACAATATCATAAATAAAGAGCAGTAAATTATGCGAAACCCAATTCAGAAACGATTAGAAAACTTTGAAACTTGGCAGCACCTGACGTTTATGACGTGCTTATGTGAGCGCATGCTCCCGAATTTTCAATTATTTTGTCAGGTAACAGAACAAGAACAATCAGCCAGAACCTATCAAAATATTTTGAATTTAGTATGGGAGCATTTGACAATTAAGGGTGCAAAAATTAATTTTGAAGGGCAGTTGGAAAAATTAGAAGATATTATTCCAGATGTGAATGACTATCAATTTTATGGTGTTTTACCAGCAGTGGATGCGTGTGAAGCATTATCAGAGCTTTTACATACGATTATTGCAGGCTCCAGTTTAGAACAAGCTGTCAAAATGAGCCAATTATCACTACAAACAGTGGCGACTTTTTTAGAGACACAATCAGAACACGAATTATCCGAAAAAGAACTGAAAGAAAGTGAGGAAATTCAGCAGGAATTAGATGTGCAGTGGCTAATTTACCGTACTCTTAAGGATTGTGAAGAACGTGATGTCGAAGTAATTTTAAGCCTAAAAAATGAGCTTAGAGAGGCTAAAGTTTCAAATATCGGTATAGAATTTGTGCAATAATGTGATATTTATAGCAATTTTAAAAAATCTTTCTTTTTTTTATCGTAAAGTTAGATTAAGCTTGGTAATACTGTTATTACAGTAATGGCATTTATCGGAAAACGTAGTATTTTTCCATACATATTTGAATAAAGTAGAAGGTATTAATTTATGAATAAAACGGATTTAATCGATGCAATCGCTAGTGCAGCTGAATTAAATAAAAAACAAGCTAAAGCTGCTTTAGAAGCAACTTTAGAAGCGATTTCAGGTAGTTTAAAAGCGGGTCAACCTGTGCAACTAATCGGTTTCGGTACATTCAAAGTGAATGAGCGTAAAGCACGTACTGGTCGTAATCCACAAACTGGTGCAGAGATCAAAATTGCAGCATCTAAAGTTCCAGCGTTCGTTGCCGGTAAAGCATTAAAAGACGCAGTAAAATAATTTTCATAGATCAAAAATATCTAAAGCTCCGTATTTAGGCGGGGCTTTTTATTTTCTCTTTATACTCCAAATGATTTTTCTATTTACATTCTTTCTGTCACCTCTATAATGTTTTGCAATTATTCTTTCTGATGCCTTTTATTTTCTTTGAGCTTTACTCAAGAGACGAAAGTGCGGTCAATTTTCCATTACTTTTAGAAAAAGGAACGTTTATGTGTGGTATTGTTGGTGCTGTTGCACAGCGTGATGTTGCTGAAATTTTGATTAATGGGTTACACCGTTTAGAGTACCGTGGTTATGACTCAGCAGGTGTAGCTGTTGTTAATGATAAACAGGAATTACAACGAATTCGTTGTTTAGGGAAAGTAAAAGCGTTAGATGATGCAGTTATGGAGAACCCATTAATTGGGGGAACCGGTATTGCACACACCCGATGGGCAACACACGGTCAGCCTTCTGAAGATAATGCACATCCTCATACATCGGGCAATTTTGCTGTTGTTCACAATGGTATTATTGAAAATTATGAAGAACTTCGTTCAGAGTTACAAGCTAAAGGCTATGTCTTCTTGTCTCAAACTGATACTGAAGTGATTGCCCATTTAGTGGAATGGGAAATGCGTACGGCTAGCAACTTATTAGAAGCCGTACAAAAAGTCGTAAAACAGCTCAAAGGGGCTTATGGTATGGTGGTGATGGATCGTGAAACTCCTCAACACCTTGTTGCAGCACGATCAGGTAGCCCGCTTGTCATCGGTTTAGGTATCGGTGAAAACTTCCTCGCCTCAGATCAGTTAGCACTCTTAAGTGTCACTCGTCGTTTTATGTTTCTTGAAGAAGGGGATATCGCTGAAATTACACGCCGCTCTGTTGATATTTATGATATGAGTGGGAAAAAAGTTGAGCGTGAAGTGCTTGACTCACAATTAGCGAATGATTCCGCAGAAAAAGGTAAATTCCGCCACTTTATGCAAAAAGAAATTTTTGAACAACCTACCGCACTTATCAACACGATGGAAGGGCGAATTCTGCACAATTCTGTGGTGGTAGAAAGTATTGGTAACGGTGCAAAAGAATTACTTTCGCAAGTGGATCATATTCAAATTGTGGCTTGTGGCACATCATATAATGCAGGTATGGTAGCACGCTATTGGTTTGAAGATCTGGCAGGAGTAAGCTGTGATGTTGAAATTGCATCAGAATTCCGCTACCGTAAATTTGTGACGCGTCCAAATAGTTTACTTATCACACTTTCACAATCAGGTGAAACAGCAGATACGCTCGCAGCGTTGCGTTTAGCTAAAGAAAAAGGCTATATGGGTGCAATGACTATTTGTAACGTTGCAGGTTCATCGCTTGTGCGTGAATCTGATCTTGCTTTTATGACTCGTGCAGGTGTCGAAATTGGTGTGGCATCCACCAAAGCATTTACGACGCAATTAGTGACCTTGTTAATGTTAGTTACTGCATTAGGTAAATTAAAAGGTACTATTTCAGCAGAAAAAGAGTCTGAAATTATTAAAGCCTTACATTCATTACCTGCGGATATCGAAAAAGCTCTGGCATTTGACTCAAGCATTGAAAGTTTAGCAGAAGACTTTGCGGAGAAACATCACGCACTATTTTTAGGTCGTGGAGAATATTATCCAATCGCAATGGAAGCTTCATTGAAGTTAAAAGAAATTTCTTATATTCACGCAGAAGCTTATGCGGCAGGTGAGTTGAAACATGGCCCTTTAGCCTTGATCGATGCGGATATGCCTGTGATAGTTGTTGCTCCAACCAATGATTTGCTTGAAAAAGTGAAGTCGAATATTGAAGAAGTGCGTGCGCGTGGTGGTCAATTATATGTCTTTGCAGATAAAGAAGCAGGCTTTGTAGAAAGTGATGGTATGAAGATCATTACGATGCCAACAGTAAATCCATTGGTTGCGCCAATTTTCTATACGGTTCCAATGCAACTCTTGTCTTATCACGTTGCTTTAATTAAAGGTACTGATGTAGATCAGCCACGTAATTTAGCGAAAGCGGTTACTGTGGAATAACTTTTGAACGGAAAGTGCGGTGTATTTTCTGACGGTTTTAGAAAGTCTTCGCACTACTCTTACTACTAGAAAAGGTTTTTTATTTTGGAGTAGTTGTACAATAGACATAAAAAATAGGGATAGTTAGTTATCCCTATTTCTATTTGGATAGCTTAATAAAAAATAATACATCCCCAAACAACGGCAACCGCTACCATTGCGACAAAGACAGCAGCTGAGCCAAGATCTTTTGCACGTCCAGATAATTCGTGGTGTTCTAATCCAACACGATCGACAACGGACTCAATAGCGCTATTAATTAATTCTAATGCAAGTACAAGCAATAATGATCCAAGCAGTAACGCAATTTCAGCACCATTATCACCTAACCAAAAAGCCAGTGGTACAAGGAAAATACAACAAAGTAATTCGTGACGAAAAGCGGTTTCGTGGCGTATCGCAAATTTGAGTCCTTTCAATGAGTAGCCTGTTGCTTTAATTAAATGCGTTAAACCCGTTGTTTTATACATAAATAATCCTAATTATTAGCGATGTTATAGACGTTTTGCTTCAATCACATCTTCTAGTTTAGAAAGACGTGCTAAAATTTTACTTAAAATTTGAACATTATTCAGCTCAATTTCCATATCAATAGTAGCAAGCTGCTTTTTCTGATCGATACGGCTGGAAACACCAGATACGCTGATTTTATCATTGGCTAATATTGTCGTAATATCACGTAATAAACCATTTCGGTCACTCGCAATAATACGAATATTCAGTCTGAAACCACTAGAATAATTTTCTCCCCATACGGAGTCAACGACTCGTTCTGGATGTGCATTTTGTAGCTCAAGAAATTGTTCGCAGTCACTACGGTGAATTGAAATCCCTCTGCCCATTGTAATATAACCAACAATGTCGTCACCTGGAATCGGCTGACAGCAACGTGCAATATGGTGCATTAAATTGCCAACACCTTCTACAATTACAAATCCTTTTTTATCCGCTTTATGCTGTGAATTGACTGCACTTTTACTGGCTACATGGCGTAAAATTTCTTCGTCAGCTTCTTGCGCACTCACCTTGATGAGCTTGTTTTGTAAATAGTTGATTAGGTGATTGAGGCGAATATCACCACCGCCCAAACCTGAATATAAATCATCCAGATTTTTAAGGTTATAGCGTGGTAAACCGTGTTGCTCCACCTGTTTTAATGTAATATTCAAACGAGTAATCTCGTTTTCGAGCATTTCCTTACCCGCAGGAATATTCTTATCGCGATCTTGTTTCCTAAACCAAGCATGGATTTTAGCTCTCGCTTTAGCCGTGTGTGTAAAGCCTAAATTTGGGTTTAACCAGTCTCGGCTTGGGTTTGGATTTTTCTGAGTGATAATATCCACCTGATCGCCCATTTGTAGCTGATAGGTAAATGGTACAATTCGTCCACCAACTTTTGCACCAATACAGCGGTGACCAATTTCGCTGTGGATTGCATAAGCAAAATCCAATGGGGTTGAGCCAGTAGGTAAATCTATCACTTCCCCTTTTGGCGTAAATACGTAAACACGATCATCGAAAACTTGGCTACGCATTTCCGCCATCACTTCGCCAGAATCTGTAATATCATCTTGCCACGCTAACAATTTACGTAGCCAAGTGATTTTTTCTTCGTAGCCTGAACGCCCGCTTATCTCACCTTCTTTGTATTTCCAGTGAGCTGCTACGCCTAATTCTGCATCATCATGCATTTGTTGAGTACGGATTTGAACCTCAATTGGTTTACCACCTTTGCCTAATACAACAGTGTGGATAGATTGGTAACCATTGGGTTTGGGGTTCGCTACATAGTCATCAAATTCTTTTGGGATATGTTTAAAGTGGGTGTGCACAATCCCCAATGCAGAATAACAATCTTGCAGTTTTTGTACGATAATTCGGACTGCTCGAACATCGTATAAATCACTGAATTCAAGATGTTTTTTCTGCATTTTTCGCCAGATACTGTAAATATGTTTTGGGCGACCATACACTTCGGCTTTCTCTAAATTCTCATTGAGATAGCCATTTAATTCTGCCACAAAATCAGCGATATATTGCTCACGGTCTAAACGACGTTCTTGCAACAGTTTTGCGATGCTACGATATTGAGTCGGGTGTAAATAACGGAAACAATAATCTTCAAGCTCCCATTTGAGTTGCCCGATCCCTAAACGGTTAGCGAGCGGTGCATAAATATTTGCGCATTCTTTAGCTGCTAATACTTTATCTTCTTCTGAACAATGATTTTCCGCATCACGTAGAAAGGTAATTCGTTCTGCAAGTTTGATGATCACACAACGGAAATCATCGACCATTGCAAGTAGCATTCGTCGAATGTTGTCTACTTGAGAGCTATTGGCAGATTGGCTAGCGTTAAGTTGGCGAATGTTATCCATTTCCATAACGCCTTTGGCAAGTTTGCTGATATTGGTTCCAAATTTTTCTGCAATTTGGTCAAGTGCAACGAGCTTATGATTAATAATAGGATAAAGCATTGCAGTAAGTAAGGTGTCTGCATCCATATTTAAACTGTGCAGAATTTCCACCATTTCAACGCCCGATGAGGTGGAACAAGTAGCGGGAACTGGTTGTTGTTCGAGGATCGTTTGATGCGAATAATACCAAGCTTCAATTAATGTACTTTTTACTGCTGAAGGTAGGTCTAAATTTTCGCACCATTTTTCAATCACAAATTCGTTGGGATTGACCAAATGAGAACTTCGTACTGCAACCATAATTTATCCTATACTTTCTCAAATAAACTTATAGATTCTAAATGCCCCGTATGTGGAAACATATCGATCATTGCTACTTTGCTTAAGCGATAGCCGAAGTCGGCTAAGATTTCTGTATCTCGAATCAAAGTAGCAGGATTACAAGACACATATAATATTTTTTGAGCACCTAATTCACACAAGGCGTTTAATGCAAAAGCAGCACCTGTGCGTGGTGGATCCAATAAAATTTTGTCAAAAGGTAGCTTTGCCCACGCTTGATCGGAAAAGCGTTGATCAAGGTTCGTTTGGTAAAATTGGACATTAGCACATTGATTTTGTTCCGCGTTCTTCTGTGCTTTTTGTACCATTTCTTGTACACCTTCAATGCCAATCACACTTTTCACTTTGCGACTTAATGGTAGAGTAAAATTCCCCATTCCGCAGAATAAATCTAGCACATTATCCGTAGAGTTCAGTTCCAACCAGTCTAATGCTGTTGCGATCATTTTCAGGTTTAAATCAGCGTTCACCTGAATAAAATCACGAATATCAAATTGTAATTTTAGATCCCCAATTTGATAAAATGGGGCTTCACCACTTAACTGAATAATCTCATCTTGTTGCTGTAAAAACAGCATTAGCTTTTCTTGCAGGGCAAACTCTAGCAATAAAGTGCGGTCATTGTCTGTTAAATTTCCGATATGGCGGAGCAACATTGCAATGCCATTATCCACTTTGACTAATTCAATATGCCCGAGTTGCTTGGGCGTTGACCACTGTGTAAAAAGTGCGGTCAATTTAGGTAAAATTTGGCTTAATTTAGGTTCTAAAATATTACAATGTTGAATATTAACGATCTGTTGGGATTTTTTTTGGCGAAAGCCTATATCCAGTTTCTTTGTTTTTAAGTTAAACAGCATACTTAAACGCACCCGTCGACGATAATGCCAAGCTTCGCCTGTAAGCATTGGCATTAATTGCACATCAGGTTGTAGTTTAGACAAACGTTGTAAAAGAGCTTTTTGTTTGGTAGCACGTTGTAAGTGAATAGATATATGCTGGGTTTGGCAGCCACCGCATTGTTGGTAATACTTGCATGGTGGTACTTGACGTTCAGTGCTTTGTTTTAAAATCTTATGAGCTACCCCACGACTGTATTGGCGCTTTTCTTCAATAGGTTGTACTTCAACGGTTTCACTAGGCAAGGCATTTTCAATAAACCACGTTTTGCCTTGAATTTTTGCCACACCTAAGCCTTGATAGTCTAAATCAAGAATTTCAGTGCGAAAGTGCGGTGCCTTTTGTGTTTTTTTTGGTGGTGCGTAATGTAAAACCATAAGTTATTTCTGATATAAAACATATTGTGTAAATAATTCTCGACTTTTCAATGGTTTATTCCCTAAATAGGGTTTCAATGCCATTCTTGTAAAGCGCTTTGCCGCTTGTAAAGTAGCGGGATCGTGAAATTCACGTGCTTCAAAAGCGAGTAAATCCCTTCCATAAAAGGTGAGGTTATCTTTAATTAATGAGGCGATAAAGCCTTTTTCTTCTCGATAACGATAAGTCATATTTTCATCAACAATTTTCCCCGAACCTGCACAATGACAAAAATCGACGCCATAACCGAGCGTGTGTAACAGCTCGAACTCAAAATGGCGTAAATAAGGCTCGACTTGTTGTGTGTTGCTAGCAAGCCCAGTTAAACAGCGTAAATAATTTTGGAAAAGTTGCGGATATGCAGTTTCTGGTTCTAGTACTCTGCTAAGTAATTCATTGACATAAAAGCCACTGTACAATGCGGTATGTTGTAAAGGTAGTGCAATGGCTGCAGGCTCTGCTTTAGTGAGCGTTTTGAGTTCTCCCTTACCTGTCCAACGGAGTAATAATGGAGTAAATGGCTGTAAAACACTTTTTAAGCTGGAACGTTTGGCACGTGCTCCTTTGGCAATCACTGTCAAACGACCTGACTCTTCAGTAAATAAATCCACTAATAAGCTCGTTTCACTGTATGCTTTGCGATGTAGCACAAAACCACGTTGCCAATTTTCGATCATATGCCTTTATTTTTATGTATTAAATCAATTATATTTTAACAGATTTTTGAGCATACTTTTTACTCTTTATAATTTATTTTTTAATAGGGCAAGATAGGAAAATAGAAAGGAAAAGTGCGGTCAAATTAACCGCACTTTTTGAGTTTAGTGAGCTGCAATTTTTCCGAATTTTCCGCTTTGCACATCATGCATTGCTTGCAAAATTTCATCTTGTGTATTCATTACAAACGGACCGTAACCAACAATGGGTTCGTTAATTGGTTCACCTGTTAAAATAAGTAATTTCACTTCATTATTTGTCTCAATATGCACATTCTCACCACCTGTTTCGAAGGTGACTAATTCACCACGACGAGCGATCTCACTACCATTGATTTGTAACGTTCCATCCAATACCAAAATGATGAGATTATGGCTTTCAGGTACTGCAAATGTATGCTCTTTGCCCGCATTCATTTTGACGTCCCACATATTAATTGGACTGAATGTGCTAGCTGCTCCCTTGGTGCTATTGAAAACACCTGCGATAATGCGAGCAGAGCCTGCATTATTTTCCAATTCTACTACGGGAATATCTGCCGATGTAATGGCTTGATATTTTGGTGGTGTCATTTTGTCTTTGGCAGGTAAATTCACCCACAATTGCACCATTTCAAACATGCCTCCTTCTTTAGAGAATTTTTCAGAATGAAATTCTTCGTGCATAATCCCTGCACCAGCTGTCATCCATTGCACATCGCCAGTACCAATTATACCACCACCTCCTGTGGAGTCTGCGTGTTGTACTTCACCTTGATAAGCTATAGTAACTGTTTCAAAGCCACGATGTGGATGCTCACCAACACCTCTAAAATCATGTTTACGTCCACCGTCAAAATGGCGTGGAGGGTTATAATCCATTAATAAAAATGGATCTAAATTTTTGTCTTTGTCTTGATAGCTAAACATAGATTGGACATGGAAACCATTGCCAACCCAGTGTTTTGCTGGTGCATAGTGAACTTTTGCGACTTTTTTCATAGTGTCCTCTCTTAGTTGGTTAATTTATTTATTTTCGTAACAATGTTTGTATAATTTGGGATATATTATATATTTTCACTATTTTTGATAAATGTGTCTGATATTGAAATATTGTTAATTATTTATTAATAATGTTTTGGGGAAAAAATGAATTTCTCTCTGAAAATATGCTTTTCTGATATAATAAAAAATTAAGGAAACAATCAAGCAGAACTATGAGAATACCTCGAATTTATCATCCTACTTCCTTACAAGGAATAACATTTTGTGAATTAAGTGAAGACGCGGCCAACCACGTTGGACGTGTGTTACGTATGCAGGTTGGTGAACAATTAGAATTATTTGATGGTAGCAACCATACTTACGCAGCAACCATTACGCAAGTGAGTAAAAAAGCCGTTACGGTAGAAATCCTCAGCCAGCAATTAGACGACCGCGAGAGCCATCTAAAAATTCATTTGGGTCAAGTGATATCACGCGGTGAGCGAATGGAATTTACGATACAAAAATCCGTTGAGCTTGGAGTGAGTGTAATTACTCCATTATGGTCGGAACGCTGTGGGGTCAAGTTGGATGCGGATCGAATGGAGAAAAAGATCCAACAATGGCAAAAAATAGCAATTGCCGCTTGTGAACAATGTGGACGCAATGTGATCCCTGAAATTCGTCCTCTGATGAGATTACAAGATTGGTGTGCAGAAAAAGATGGGGCATTGAAGTTGAATTTGCATCCAAAAGCCCAATATTCTATTCGTACCTTACCAGCAATTCCAGAGGAAGGGGTACGTTTACTGATAGGCTCGGAAGGGGGCTTATCACCACAAGAGATTTCTCAAACAGAGCAACAAGGCTTTACCGAAGTGTTGCTTGGCAAACGAGTGCTACGCACTGAAACAGCCTCACTAGCGGCGATTAGCGCATTACAAATTTGTTTTGGGGATCTAGGTTAACGCAAATAAGAGAGATAATGATGGAATTACAAGATCATTTTTTAATTGCAATGCCACAAATGGAAGATGATTATTTTTCTCGTTCAGTGGTTTATATTTGCGAACATAACGATCAAGGCTCAATGGGTTTAGTACTTAATCAGCCGACAGATTTAAGTATCGCTGAATTGTGTGCAAAAATGAATTTTATGATGAAAACTGACCGCACTTATAGTAATGACTTAGTGCTTGCAGGTGGCCCAACTAATGTTGAACGTGGCTTTATTTTGCATACCAAAACAGAACAAGATTTTAAACATAGCTATAAAGTTACAGATCAGCTTACTTTAACTACTTCGGCAGATGTTATTGATACTTTTGGTACAAAGCAAGCCCCTGAGAAATATTTGGTTACATTGGGTTGTGCGAGTTGGTCGCCTAATCAGCTTGAAGATGAAATTGTGAATAACGATTGGCTAGTTGTGCCTGCTAATAATCGCATTTTATTTGATGTGCCTTATGAAGAACGTTGGTTAGAGGCGAATTTATTGCTTGGTATTCAACATCATAATTTTGCACACCAAGCGGGACATTGCTAATGTGCATCACAGTATTAGCCTTTGACTTTGGCACAAAAAGCATTGGCTGTGCCGTTGGACAGAGTATTACAAGAACAGCACAAGCTTTACCTGCGTTTAAAGCACAAGATGGTATCCCAAATTGGGATGCCATCGAAAAATGTTTAAATGAATGGCGGCCAGATTTGGTGGTAGTGGGTTTGCCGCTGAATATGGACGGCACAGAACAAGAGTTGACTACAAGAGCTAGAAAATTTGCTAACCGATTAAATGGCCGTTTTGGTGTTCAAGTCGAATTACAAGATGAGCGTTTAACCACTACGGAAGCACGTGCAGAAATTTTTGAGCGTGGTGGTTATAAGGCATTGAATAAAAGTAAAGTAGATGGCATCTCAGCCTGCTTAATTTTAGAAAGTTGGTTTGAGAAGCAAACAGGCAAATAAATTCACATAATGACACACGCCTCAGAAAATTAACGATTTCTTGCTTAATTATCTGAGGCAATTTTTTAAAAACAGTTATTTTTAGCTAACCTTCATTTATATTGAGTTTTGTTGTTTTTCTTCATAGAGCCATTCGGCAACTTGTTTGGCGTAATATGTGAGAATACCATCAGCACCTGCACGTTTAAAGCATAGCAAAGATTCTATAATACATTCTTTTTCTTTTAACCAACCATTTTGTATTGCGGCTTGGTGCATTGCGTATTCACCAGACACTTGGTAGGCAAAAGTAGGGACACCAAAATGGGTTTTCACTCTATACACTAAATCAAGATAGGGCATACCCGGTTTTACCATCACCATATCTGCACCTTCTTGTAAGTCGAGTGCTACTTCTTGCAAGCCTTCGTCGCTATTGGCTGGGTCAAGCTGATAGGTTTTTTTATCACCACCTTTTAAATTAGATGCAGAGCCGACAGCGTTGCGGAAGGGACCATAATAATTTGAAGCATATTTAGCGGAGTAAGCCATGATCAGCGTATTTACAAAACCTTTTTCTTCAAGTGCGGTACGAATTTTACCAATTCTACCGTCCATCATATCGCTTGGAGCGACAATATCAGCACCTGCTTCAGCATGAGACAGTGCTTGTTTTACTAGAATATCAGTGGTGATGTCATTAAGTACATAACTTTCGTCATCAATAATGCCATCTTGACCGTGTACAGTGTAAGGATCCAGTGCTATGTCTGTAAGCACACCTAATTGCGGATAAGCATTCTTCAATGCTTTTACTGCACGTTGCACTAAACCATTAGGGTTGTATGCTTCTTCTGCCATTAATGATTTTTTATCTTGTTCAATAACGGGGAATAGTGCGATCACAGGTACCCCGTATTTCACTAATAAGCCTGCTTCAATTAAAAGTTGATCAACTGTCAAACGTTCAACTCCAGGCATTGAAGGCACAGGCTCACGGTAATTTTCTCCGTCTAGAATAAAAACAGGATAAATTAAATCATCTGTAGTCAGTTTGTTTTCTGCCATTAAACGACGGCTAAAATCGTGTTTACGCATACGGCGTAAACGACGATGAGGGAAACCTGTAAAAATTTGCTGAGCCATATTAACTCCTTATTTTCTAATGTCTTATGACAATTTGGATTTTGGAAAACAATATAAAAAGGGCGGAAAAAATCCCGCCCGTTTCTTATTCTGTTTTCTCATCCTGCTCTCTTGGACGATAGAAGCGTGCAACGACGACACCAATTTCAAACAATAACCACATTGGAATTGCCAATAGAGTTTGCGAGAAAATGTCAGGTGGGGTAAGTAACATACCGATCACGAAAGCGGCTACGATAATGTAAGGTCGTTTCGCTTTTAAATCATCAGGTGTTGTTACGCCTGTCCAGCAAAGTAGAATAATAGCAACGGGTACTTCAAAGCACACGCCAAAGGCTAAAAAGATAGTTAAGACAAAATCTAAGTAGCTACTAATATCTGTTGCGATGGCGACACCTTCAGGTGCCGTTTTCGTTAGAAAACCAAATACCAAAGGGAACACTACATAATAGGCAAATGCTACTCCTAAATAAAAGAGAATAGTACTTGAGAATAATAGTGGGTAAATTAAGCGTTTTTCATGTTGGTATAACGCAGGCGCAACAAATGCCCAAATTTGGTAGAGTAAATAAGGTACCGAAATAAATACAGCTACAACCGCGGTTAATTTAATTGGCGTAAAAAAAGGTGTCGCAATATTGGTTGCGATCATACTTGCGCCGGTGGGTAGATGTTCGATTAAAGGTGATGCGACAAAATTATAAATATCATTCGCAAAGTAAACTAATCCACAGAAGACTATCGCAATAAAAGTAATCGCTTTAAGTAAGCGATTGCGAAGTTCCATCAAATGGCTAATTAGGGGTTGAGATTCTTCAACGCTCATTATGCTTTCTTATCTTGTGTTTGTGGCTGTGAGTGGAGTTCAGGAGCAAGAACAGGTTCATCCATCATATCGTCATCAGAATAATATTGCTGAATATGTGCCATTTCATCATTTTCTTCGGCTAATTCAGCTTGCTCCGCAGGTGAAAGTGCGGTTATTTCTACAGAAGTTTCTTCGGTAGATTGCTGATCTGCCACTGTTTGAGCTTGAGTGAGTTGCTCGTCTTGTGCAGTTGGTTTAACCGAATCCTTCATTTCTTGGATTTGCTCTGTTAAAGTCGTATTTGTTGCAGCAGCTTTTTCTTCTAATTCAGTTCGTAATTTATCTGCAGAAGCTTTGAGTTCTTCTACGGTTTTACTAAATTCAGGAGAAAGTTGCTGTAAATTGAACTGTTCTGCCTTTTTTATACTTTCTTGTAACTCTTGCAATTTGAGTTCTTGTTTTAATTCATTCTGAACGTTATTCGCAAGCCCTCGCACCGTAGCAACCCAGCCCATTACAGTACGGATCGCTACAGGTAAACGTTTTGGTCCAAGAACGAGCAGACCAATAATAAAAATCAGAACTAATTCTGAAAAACCAATATCAAACATTATGCTTGTTCTTTATCCTTCGCTTTTTCAGATTTTGCGGTTGTTTCACTTTCGTCATTTAATGCTTTGAATTCTGCATCTTTTGACTCATCAGACATTGCTTTTTTGAAACCTTTAACAGACTCTCCCAAATCTGAGCCTAAAGTTCTTAATTTTTTTGTTCCGAATAATAAAACAACAATTGCGACAATAATAAGTAGTTGCCAAATGCTGATACCGCCCATAATTTTTCCTTCTTTGTTTAAAAAATGATGTTGATGAATATAGCTTTTTTAGGTTTCCTGAACAATAGCTAATTCGCAATATTTTCTATTTTGTTGAAATAGATCAGAATAAATAACTTGAGATTACCCAGATCAGTAAGCCACTGATTAAGCCCAAACAGAATCCACTGATTTTACCTTTGCTCTGCTTACTGAGTAAAGTGCTGTTCATTTTTGCTAATTCTTGTGTAATGAGCTCTTGCTGTTGAATTGCTGTCATGAGATTTTCGGGTAAATCGACAAAATGCTCACGCCAATAAGGGAATTTGTGTTTCACCGTTCTCACAAATGCTTTTACGCCCATTTGTTCATCAAGCCAGTCTTGTAAGAATGGTTTTGCAGTATCCCATAAATCAAGTTGTGGATAAAGCTGTCTGCCTAAACCTTCAATATAGAGTAGTGTTTTTTGTAATAGCACTAATTGAGGCTGCACTTCCATATTGTATTCACGAGCAACATTGAACAAATTAAATAAAACATGACCAAATGAAATTTCCGAAAGTGGTTTAGCGAAAATTGGTTCACATACTTCACGAAATGCTTGTTCAAAATCATCAATATTAGTATCTTTTGGTGTCCAACCTGATGCAACGTGCATTTCTGCTACACGACGATAATCACGATTAAAAAATGCAACGAAACTTTCAGCTAAATAGCGTTTATCGTGTTCATTTAAACGGCCGATGATACCGCAATCAATGCCAATGTACTGTGGATTTTCAGGATGTTCACGGCTGACAAAGATATTACCGGGGTGCATATCTGCGTGGAAGAAACTGTCTCGGAAAACCTGAGTGAAGAATACTTGTACACCACGTTCTGCCAATAACTTCATGTTGGTACCGTTGGCCTCTAGTTCTGATACATTTGATACCGGAATACCATAAATACGCTCCATTACGATCACATTTTGATGACAGAATTGCTTGTACATTTTAGGTATATACAACATTGGGCTGTTTTCAAAATTGGCGCGTAACTGAATAGCATTTGCCATTTCTCGACGTAAATCAAGTTCATCACGTAAGGTTTTTTCATATTCACGCACAACTTCCACTGGACGTAAGCGACGACCTTCTGCTTTTAAGCGAGGGAGCCAGCTAGCAAGTTTGTACATTAAACTTAAATCTGCATCAATCATTTGTTGAATGTTTGGGCGCAGGACTTTGAAAACAACCTCTTTATTAGCTAAATTGTCTTCTGAATTGACATTCAAGTGCGGTAGATTTTGTTTAAATTTTGCGGTATGCACTTGTGCGATTGAAGCAGAGGCGAGGGCATTTTCATCAAACTCATCAAACCAGGTTTCTAATGGCGCACCTAATGCTTTTTCAATTTGTTGACGTGCAATTTTGCCGTCAAAAGGTTCCACTTGATCTTGTAATAATGCCAATTCATCTGCAATTTCAAGGGGGAATAAATCACGGCGTGTCGATAACATTTGGCCAAGTTTAATCCATACAGGCCCTAATTCTTGTAATGCTAAACGAAGGCGTAATCCAAAAGATTTGTCTTTGTGTTGGTGATGTAGCCAAAACAGTATTTTACGCCAGCAACGAATGGGGCGTGTATATTGATTATGTGGAAGTGCCTCATCTATGCCATAAATAAGGAAGGTTTTGATGATGGTGTAAAGGTGCTTAATATCTTTTAACTGCATTATGTATCCGTATTGCTGAGTAATTTATCGCAAGAGCTTGGTAACTTTTTGTTCTAAAAGTGCGGTGTCTTTTTCGAGAATTTTGACTTGATCACAAAAGTCTGCAATGGCTAAACTTGGTGTCACAACTTGCCATTCTTCCGTTAAACGCTCGCCCCAAAATTGTTGGCTTTGACTTATTTTGTATTTTAAAATCTGATTCAATTTTCGTAAAAAATCCACCGCACTTTGTGCAGAGACATCACCAATATAATGAGATAGCAATTCTGCGGGATCTTTCTCTATAAATTCGATCAGTGCTACAAACTCTTGCAATACTTGTAGATCGCCTTGTAGCAAAATGGATTTATCATTGATAAATTGGCTTAATTCTGCTTTTTTAGGCATCTGGAAGAGCAAATTTGGCGTAATTTCTACCGAGCAATCTGGCTCACCTTCATATTGAGTAAATAAATCAATACCCTGTTGAGAAAATACAAAATACAACGGAAAATGCAATTTTTGTGGTTTCACTGTCAGTACTTTGTTATCTAATTTACGAAGATAAGGTTCGCAATATTCCGTGTGTGCAATTAGTTTGTTTAGCAAGGTTTCTAAGCCTGCTGTAATAAATTGTGGCAACATTAATTGCTGAAAAATATTTAATGGTTTCATGATGGTCATTAACTCACTAAAGGATTCTTAGGTACATCTTTTGGTTTAGTCTGTGATGATATCTTAGGTTTATACTTATTTTGAATGTTTTGTATTTGTAAGACGATGAGCACAAAAGCTAGCGTTTGAATGATGGCAATCACACTTCCAACTATTGCAAATAACGCAATGCCATTTGCTAAAGCCGCATCCATATCGGGGGCAAAGACAGTAAATGACAGAAGGCAGAGTGGGATTTGTAGTAGAAATAGTAACCACCAAACAATCAGAACAGCTGGAGTTGGCTCATTTTGCCATTGCGTTGGGTTCTCACTTGCAAGCCAAGTTTCTTTTATTGCTCGATAAGGCATAAAGAGGTTTGCAAAGGGAATAAAAAAGTAAACTATACAAGCTCCATCAGTAAATCGAAGATTTTTAGCCTTGATGACTGTACTTGTAAAATGGTGTGCTCGGTAAATCCAAGCTAATATAATAAACCCAATGATGAAATGGATTGATAACTTTATATAAGAGAAATTGAGGTTAAGTGCTATTCGCTCAACGGTTTCTGGATTGAGCACGGTTAGTGGTGTTATCATGGTACCACTATAATCCATCGTATCAAAGAAAATTGGTACGCTTAACCATATTTGTATAGCATGGAGAAGAATATCGAGTCCTAATAAAACACAGACTAGAATTGAATGATTACCTACTCGATAATTCATTGTTGTATCCTCACAGTCAGAATTTATAACCCCGGTGTAATGCAACAATCCCCGCACTTAAATTATAGTAGTTGACTTGTTCAAAGCCTGCATCAACCATCATTTGTTTTAAAATATCTTGTTCTGGATGCATACGGATAGATTCGGCAAGATAACGATAGCTATCCGCATCATTGACAACGACTTCACCAATTTTGGGCAAAATATTGAAAGAGTAAAAATTATAGATTTTGCTCAATGGATCTAGAATCGGTTTTGAGAACTCAAGCACTAATAAACGACCACCCGGTTTTAATACACGGAACATTGAACGCAATGCTTTATCTTTATCAGTTACATTACGTAATCCAAAGCTGATAATCACACAATCAAAAGTATTATCAGGGAAAGGCAATGCTTCTGCATTGGCTTGCACATAATTAACATTACCTACGACACCAAGGTTACGCAATTTCTCTCGTCCTACACGTAGCATTGAATCGTTAATGTCTGCTAGTACCACTTCACCTTCTGAACCTACAATACGAGAAAATTTTGCAGTGAAATCACCTGTACCTCCAGCAAGATCTAATACCTTATGCCCTTTGCGAACACCACTACAATCAATAGTGAAACGCTTCCAAATGCGGTGAATACCAAATGATAGCAAATCATTCATCAAATCATATTTACCTGCGACTGAATGGAATACATTAGCCACCATTTTTTGCTTTTCAGATTTAGCGACAGTTTTGAAGCCGAAATGCGTTGTTTCTTCTACTTTATTGTGAGTATGGGCGGTTGGTTGTGTTAAGTGCGGTTGATTTTCAGCAAGATTTTCGTGGTTTGACATAAATGTTTATCCATAAAACGTAAAATTTGTTTTAAGGATAACAAAAAATAGCGGGAAATTCCGCTATTTTTCTATATTTATACTTAATCAAAGAATAATACTCAACTGTCTCACATATAAATGTATTATCTCTTGATTGAGGCAAAATTTAGTCGGCTAATGATAAAATACCACCTACAGCTTGTAGGTGGCATCTTTATATTGGTTATTCTGTATCACTAATAGATTGATTGCGTGTAGATAATTTTAATAATAGGTAACCTAATATAGCGGAAACACCTGAACCAAGTAAGATTCCTAGACGTGCTAGTGCGGTTACATTTTCGCCATCGCTTTCACCTCCAAAGGCAAGCCCTGCAAGGAACATCGACATGGTAAAACCGATACCACAAAGCACAGAAACAGCAAAAATTTGTTTAAAGTTAATCCCTTTTGATAATTTTGCGATTTTTAATTTCACTGCAATAAATGAGAATGCAAAAATACCTAATGGTTTACCCACTAATAAACCGAAGGTGATACCTAATGATAGTGTGGATGTAAATGCATTTTCGCCTAAGCCAAATAAAGATACACCAGCATTACAGAATGCAAATAATGGAAGGATAGCAAATGCACTCCATGGTGAAAGGGTATGTTCAAATTCATCTAATGGACGTTCACCCTTTTTACCGTTTAATGGAATACAAAAGCCAATAATTACGCCAGCTAAGGTGGCATGAACGCCAGATTTAAGTACTGATGCCCATAAGATAATTCCGACGATACCATAAGCTGATAATGCTGTGATTTTTAAGCGGTTCATAATAAATAATACTGACACAGCAAAGCCAGCAAATAAAAATGCTTGTGGACTTAAATCGTGAGAGAAAAATAGAGCAATAACGACTATCGCACCTAAGTCATCAATGATCGCTAATGCAAGTAAGAAGATTTTTAATGGTAATGGAACACGCTTTCCTAGCAATGCAACAACCCCTAAGGCAAAGGCAATATCAGTTGCCATTGGAATTGCCCAACCTTGTTGGTATTCAGGATGAGTTGAATTTAATAAAATGAAAATAAGTGCTGGTACAACCATACCGCCAATTGCGGCAATCGCAGGGAAAATAGCACGTTGATAACTTGATAATGAACCTTCAAGTAATTCACGTTTTACTTCCATTCCAACAAGCATAAAGAAAACAGCCATTAAACCATCATTTACCCACATTAATAATGGTTTGTTAATACTGAATGAACCAATTTGAACCACTCCGGGTGTTTGTAAAAAATCAAAATAAAATGTGCTTAACGGTGTATTCGCTAAGACAATTGCGAGAATTGCAAAAATAAAGAGCAAGATACCACCAGCGGCCTCTTGTTTTAAAAAGTTTTGAATAGGTGTTAACATTTTTCCCCTCTTTTTGTGTTAGTATCTTTTCCTTTATAACATTTTTTAGCAAGAAAAATTATAAACTTTATTCTTTTTTGTGAAAATGTTAAAAAAAATTTAAAAATAAACTATGGTTATTGAATAAAATTAAGGCGAATATAAAAATTCGCCTTAACTTAATACTGAGTGAGGTTATTTTTTATCCTCTGATTTATATAACCGATGTTTATATAAATAACTGCCTAACAATGAATGTGCTAATGCTTCTTTCTTCAAACTTTCTGGCAGTTCTGCATCGATGAATTTATGTGATTGTTTATCGTATAGATAAGTTTTCGCCGGTATTTTCGGTGCGAGGATAACTACTTCGTTGCCTTTCATCATCGCTAATGTTTGGTCATATTGCATGAATGCACGATTAGGATCGTTTTGTTGGGTTAAGTCATAACCAATCATTGGGTATTCACCACTAATGCCTGCAATGGAAAGTAGCGTAGTTGGCATATCAATTTGGCTCACTAAACGTGGGTCACGTTTTGGCTCAATATGTTCACCTAATAATAATGCAGGAATATGGAAATGTTTAATTGGTACGAGTGCTGCACCAGACACACGTGAGTCGTGGTCTGCTATGACTAAGAATACGGTATCTTTCCAATAATCAGATTGTTTCGCTAATTTAAAGAAGTGACCAATTGCGTAATCAGCATATTTGGCTGCGTTGTTGCGGGTTTGTTTAGGTTGCTCGTATAACTCGATTTTACCGTCTGGAAATTCAAATGGATCGTGGTTACTTGAGCTGAATACTAAGCTAAAGAATGGTTTTCCTTCTTTGTGTAATTTCGTGAAAGTTTCGTGTGCTTTGTCAAAAAGATCTTCATCACTCATCCCCCAGGTTGCTTGGAATTTCGGATTCACATAATCTTTTTCATCAATAATTTCTTGGAAACCATTGCCGTAGAAGAAGCTTGCCATATTGTCAAAATGTTTCTCACCACCATAAATAAAAGATGTGTGATAACCTTGTTTGCTTAACAAGTCTGCAATTGTGAAGAAACCGTTTTGGCTATTACTGAGTTTAACAACAGCGCGTGCCGGTGTTGGTGTGAAGCCAGCAGTTACCGCTTCGATACCACGCACAGAACGTGTACCTGTGGCATACAGATTTTCAAATAACCAACCTTCTTGAGCCAGTTTGTCAAATTCAGGTGACAGTGGTAAACCACCTAATGAGCCAATAAATTGTGCACCAAGGCTTTCTTCTAATACGATAACAATATTTTTCGGTTTGCCTTGATAAGTGGCTTGGTTTTTCGTGAGTGTGGGAATAGTTTCTGAAATATAATCACTATTGGGGCGCCCACGTGCTTGTTTCACGATTTGTAGAATTTCTTCTGTGGACATTTTTCCATAAAGTGCAGCTGCATTGTCTTCATCTTTAAACTGTTGTGCAGCATAAATCACTGAATAACCGGAGTTGAGTACAAGTGAATTTACTAAACCATCAGAGGAAAAAGCGACCATCGCAGGGTTGATACCACGATGAGCTAAAGTTGAGCGTGCCCCAATGAAAGCTATAGCAATAACTAAAATTGAAACGAGGGGGCGAAATTTCCAGCTCATTGAGGATAAATTTCTGACCGACCATCCGGCTAATTTCCAGTAGAAAATTGTTGCAAGGATTGTAACGACTAAGCTTGTCACCATTGACAGTAAATGCCCTTCAAATAACATCGTGAATACTTCTTTTGGATAGATAAGATATTCAATAAAAAGGCGATTTGGGCGGAAATCATAGGTTTCAATAAATGCAGGGGTAGAAATTTCCATAAAGAGAATAAATACACTACCAGCTGTCAGCCATACTCTCAAAATTTTTTGCCAAATATAACCTAATTGATTGTGGTGATAGAGCAATACGGTTAGTAATGCTGGCAAACCAAATAGATAACAAAGGGATACGATATCAATTCGTACCCCTTGTAAGAATAATTCAGCCCAGCCGTCAACGGCGTTTATACGTTCTGCTTGCCAAAGTGAGAGCCCTAAACGAGATAAGCTAAATACCAATAAGTTAACTGCGACAAAGAAAAAAATAGGGAATAACAATGTGCGGTTGTTTTTTGATACATTTGAATGCATGGCTAGTCCAATAAGTTAATAGAAAAATTGACAATAATTAGACCGTATTTTTACAGAATAATTTCCTTATTGTCTAATTTTTTAGCTATTTAGCTATATATTAATTGATGAGAAAATAGAAAGCGCAGTTTTAATTTAAAAGAGGGGATATTCCTTCTTAGACTATCCAGATGTGCGATCAAGATCTTTGCGTAAAGACACCAATAATTGATCAATTTTGAAATGCTCGGTATCAATAATTTCAAATTTGTATTTATCGTACAGAACAAAATCGGTTTTTTTCGGGATTTTACGCAACATATACATCATAAAACCACTGATAGTTTCATAATTTTCCTCTCCCGGAAAACTACTTAAATTTAATGCACGCATCACGTCTTCTAATGGTGTCGCACCTTCAATTAGCCAAGAGTCTTCATCTCGACGCACAATTTGTTCTTCTTCGTTCGATACAAGCTCACCCATTACAATACTCATTACATCATTTAAGGTGATAATGCCTACGACAAGTGCATATTCATTGACAATTACAGCAAAATCTTCACCTGTGGATTTGAATAATTCTAACACTTCAAATAAAGAAAGCGTATCTGGGACAAATAAACTTTTACGCAATAGTCTACTGTCTGTGAGTGAAACACCTTTTTCCACTTGTAAATACATCGTAAGTAAAGTATGCGATTCCACATAACCTAAAATGCGATCTAAGCCGTTATCACAAATGAGTAACTTAGAATGTGAGTTTTTGGTAAGTGTATCTAAGACTGCTTGGCGATCAAAAGAGCGGTCTAAAAAGACAATATTTTCACGAGTAGTCATTGTTGATGTGACTGTTCTTTCTTGCATATCGAAAATATTTTCAATTAAGTAATGCTCCTGTGCTTTTACAACACCAGCCTCTGCACCAGCACCAACGATGGCCACAATATCTTCTGGCGTCATATTTTCTTCACGTACCGTAGAAATATGGAATAGTTTGAAAAATCCGTTCGCAATAGAATCAAAAATCAGTACCAGTGGTTTCAGCACAAAAATACAGAATGACATAATGTGTACGGTACTTAATGCTACTTTTTCTGGATTGATCATTGCTAAACGTTTTGGTACTAAATCAGCCAGTAAAATAAATGAGCTAGTCACTAAGGCGAAAGCTAACCAAGATGCAGTACTGTCTAACCATTCAGCGCTGATGTGGTTGGTCAATGCAATAGATAAATAAGGGCGTATTGCACTTTCACCAATAATCCCCCCAAGAATTGCTACCATATTAAGCCCTATTTGAACAACAGTAATAAAACGCCCCGGCTTGCTTTGTAAATTAAGAACTAATTCAGCACGTTTATCCCCTTCGTTGACTAAACTTTGTAATTTAAGCTTGCGAGCCCCTGCTAAAGACATTTCGGCAGCTGACACCACAGCACTGATAATGATCAATACTGCTAGACTTAAAATTGCCTCAAATAAACTCATAAATTCTCTCGTGTTGATTGCTATAAGAAAAAGAAAGTGCGGTTTAATTTTTGATTAAACCGCAACAAAGATAGGAGGTTGTTAGTTTTCGCTGTCGAACCAGCCACGTACGAACTGGATTGAAAAGAATAAGGTAATCAATAAGATAAAATAAAGTACATAAGACAGAATTGGATAGCCTGCTGATTCATTTTCTTCTGCTGCTTTAATACTCACTGCATTGCGGAATTCATCAAACATTACTAAACGCCAACCATAGTATTTGATTTGTACTTTTGGATGATCGTGCATTAATGCTTCAGCCTCAGCGTGTAAATTTGCTGAACCAAATTTAAAGTAAAACGGAAATCCCCAGCGGGTATCTTCATTGCGATACACCATAATCTTACCTTCCGAATTTTGCGTGTTAATAAAATATACATCACGTGTTGGACCATCCGCGGGGTTAGCTTTGGTAATAGGGCCGTCTTTATCCACACGTTTTACTTCAACACCAGTAACACGCGTTACTTCATAACTTGGAGTCACAAAATTCACAGTTGCGAATAAGACCGCGTGAAATAGAAAAATCACCGTAAGAAAAAAGAATTTAAAAAATTTTCGCATTGTATATCCTTTAGCCAAATGTTATCCAAGAGAGTGTAGTTTAATTATTGTACATTAATTTTGAATAAACGTTCAAAGTTTTGTGTGGTTATTTGGGCAAACTCTTCAAAAGATACACCTTTTAACGTTGCTACGTATTCACAGACTTCACGGACATAAGCCGGTTGGTTTTGTTTGCCACGATAAGGCACTGGCGCTAAATAAGGCGAGTCAGTTTCCACTAATAAGCGATCAAGTGGCACTTGACGTGCTACCTCTCGGATTTCTTCGGCATTTTTAAAGGTAATAATACCTGAAAGTGAAATGTATAAGCCTAAATCCAAGCCTTGTTTTGCCATTTCGAGGTTTTCAGTAAAACAATGCAGAACGCCACCGCACTTCTCTGCGTGATTTTCAGCTAAAATACGAATTGTATCTTCTCGTGCACTGCGTGTATGCACAATTACTGGTTTATTTAGTGAATTTGCTAGTTGAATTTGTTGTGCAAAAAGGGTTTGTTGTAGCGTTTTATTATCCGCACTGTAATAATAATCTAAGCCGGTTTCGCCAATTGCTACTACTTTTGGATTGTTTGCTAATTTCGATAAACGCTCATAATCAAAGGGCTCATCCTCAATATCCAATGGGTGTACGCCACAAGCTAAAGAGACATTATCAAATTTCGCTAATGTTGGGTAAATCTTTTCAAAACGGCTTAATGTTACGCCGACTGCCAGCATATGTTTTACATCACGTGCTAGTGCTTTATTAACCACATCATCAACACTTTGGTGTAAGTTTTCATAATCAAGTGCATCAAGATGGCAGTGTGAATCTACAATAAACATTTTTATCCTTCAAATACTTCAGTAATTAATCGAGTTAAGCCGTCTAATAATATTAATTCTTGGTTGACGGCATTTATTTGCAGCAAATCAGCACGCACTTGTTGCATAATTTGCGTGGCTTTTAGCAAGCCTTGTGCGTTTTGCTGAGCGCTAAATTGTTGAATGCCCGCAGCTAAATCTTCACAAATCCAATTTTCACGAATGTGTAATTTCGCTTTTAAGGCATCTGCAAGAAATGCAATAATCCAATCAAGCTGATGGAAGACAATCGCCTTATCAAAAAGGGGCATTAATTCTAATGGTGAGCATTTACGATAGAACAACCAAAATTGGCGTAAAAACTCACGACGTTTTTCTAGCAAACCTTGTTCTAACACAGAAAGTGCAGTTAACGGGCGACCATAACTAATACGAAGAGCGGTCTGAATTTCTGAAATTTCGACCGCACTTTGTTGTTGCAGCCAAATACTTGCTATTGCCATTGCTGGTGGATTGATTGTTTGCGCTTGGCAGCGACTATAAATTGTTGGCATTACCGGCGATGATATATCCGTTTGCAATAAAAAATAGGTATTGGGGCGAGGCTCTTCTAGGGTTTTAAGCATTGCATTTGCTGCCGCCTCAGTTAAACGATCAACGCCTCGCACATAAATAATTTTATTGCCACCTTGTTGTGCGTGTTGGTTAATTTTTTCATTGATTTCACGTACTTGGTCAACGCCAATATCTTTATTTTCAATCGGTGCTAATTGATAAATATCGGGATGATTATGGGCTTGTGTTAAATGGCAATGATGACATTGTCCACAAGGTTGTTGATCTTGAGGATTTTGACACATTAACCAGTGCCCTAATGCATCTAACAGTTGATCGGTACCTAAGCCCTGATCTGCTTTAAACAGCAGTGCGTGATGCCCATGCCCTTGCTGAAATGCTGAGATACTTTGTTGATAATAGGGTTGTAACCAAGGATATAAATTCATTCTTATGCTTTAAGTGAAATTAACCAATTTTCGACCGCACTTTGTACGTCAGCACTTACTTTATCAATTTCGTGTGATGCATCAATACAACAAGCTTTAGGATTATCTTGTACTAATTCTAAATAACGCTGACGAGTACGCTGAAAAAAATCAATATTTTGTTGTTCAATACGATCCAACGCTCCACGTCCACGTGCACGAGTTAAACCCAATACAGGATCAATATCTAAATACAACGTTAAGTCAGGTTCGAAATCACCAAGCACTGTTTCTTTCAGTGTTAAAAGTAAGGTTTTGTCTAATTGACGTCCTCCACCTTGGTATGCTTGTGAAGACATATCGTGGCGATCTCCAATTACCCATTTTCCTTCGGCAAGTGCTGGTTTAATGACATTTTCGACGAGTTGAATACGTGCCGCATAAAGCATTAACAATTCTGCTTTGTCTGTAACGGGCTCTTCTGTTTCGTGTTTTATTAGGTGGCGTAATTTTTCAGCCAATGGCGTGCCACCGGGCTCACGAGTAAACACAATATCTTGAATGCCATATGCGTTTAAAGCACGTACAATGCTGTCACGAGCAGTGGTTTTGCCTGCACCTTCAATTCCTTCAAGCACAATAAATTTGCCTGTTTTCATATTATTTTCCATTTTGTTGACTGCGATACCAACGCAAATATTCCTGTACTGCACGATTATGTTCTGCAAGTGTTTTGCTAAATTTATGTCCACCAGTGCCATCAGCTACAAAGTAAAGATAGTCGGTTTTTTCTGGGTTAGCGACCGCAAAAATAGCACTTTCACTTGGCATTGCAATCGGGGTTGGTGGTAAACCATCAATTACATAGGTGTTATATGCGGTTGGTGTTTCTAAATCTTTTTTACGAATGTTGCCTTTATAACTGTCGCCCATTCCGTAAATCACTGTTGGGTCAGTTTGTAATTTCATTTTTTTATTGAGACGATTGATAAAAACTGAAGCAACACGTTTGCGTTCCGATTCAATCGCAGTTTCTTTTTCTACAATTGAAGCTAAGATCAACATTTCATATTGATTATTTAACGGAAGATCTTTATCCCGTTTTTCCCAAGCTTGAGTTAATGTTTTTTTAGTACGTTCTGCGGCACGTTTTAACAAGGCAAGATCGGTAGAATTCGGCGTGTAATGATAAGTATCTGGTGCAAGCCAACCCTCCACTTTTTTCCATTCTTGAATAGCTTTAACATTGTTGGGTAAATCAAGTAATGCAAAAATTTCTGCTTCACTTTTGCCTTTCAGCGTTTGAGTTAAGTGCGGTGCATTTTCCCAAACTTTTCGCCATGTGCTAAACGTATCTCCTTCAATAAATTGAATAGTTAATTGCACTTCTTTTCCTTCGTTAACTACATTCAACAAATCCCCCATTGTTTTGATGTTATTGAGGGAATAAGTACCAGCTTTAATTTTATTTAATTGTGGATTCAGCTTGAGCAAATAAGGCAGCAGGGTAGCATCATTGATTAATTGTTCCTGTTCTAATAACTTTGCTAATTTATTGCCAGTTGTGCCACGTTCAATCGTTAACAGCTGATTAGGTTTGACATTGACTGGTTGGCTAGTAAATCCTTGTAGATGTTGATAACCAAAAAAGAGTGCAACAGCAGCAAGAAACACAAGCAATAACAATAAAGTAAGCAATTTTTTCATAAAGACAAAAGGAATTTGAACAAATTAAAAATACAAGTTGGCCTGATTATAGCATAAGAAAAGAGGATATTAGAAAAGGCTATATCTCGCTAATTAAAAAGAAAAGTGCGGCTAAATTGACCGCACTTTTAGGGATTACCCGGTATTATGTAGCAGTTGCACAAAACCAAAACTTGAACAATTGACCGCCAAAAAGAAAGCCTTTAGCTTAATGATAAGTTCAAGGCTTTGTAATTTAAAGAATATTGAATCGATCACTTAAAATTCAACGTCGTCATCAAAATCCCAACTAGGATTTGCTTTTTCAGTAGAAATGGTCTTTTTAGGTGATTTTTTATTGATAGAATCCTTTTCCCACAACAAGTCTTCCATTACTGGCGGATAAGCGATATTTGCTCTTGCGACAAAATCGGCTTGTGTAAGGTGTTTTCTAATGCGTGCAGGACATTGTAGATTACGTTCACTTTCTGCAAAGCTCACTTCAACATCAGCGATGTTTGGACTTTCATCGCTCTCTGATTCATCAAGGTTAATTCTGAACACGGCAAGTACAACTTGATTATCCGCAATTTCATACGCCCCATAGAAAGTGAAGAAGTCTGAAGGTATTGGTTAGCTATTTCAGTTTCTATGTTGTCGGTAAACTTACTGGCGCTAGTGTCGAAGAAAGGCGATTTAGGTGACTTTGCACAATACCCCCTTGCGCAAGTCGGTTTATATTTCAATCATGTAGAACAATCGCTGGAAGGTAAAATTTAGATCGTGAGCGAACAGCTCACGGGCTCAGATTTTGCGTTAAGTTTCCCACTACAATGAGGTTTAAACTATGTGAACAAAGCGGATTATCCAAATATCGTGAGTTACCTCGAACAAATCGAAACTCACCTAGCTTATTTCAAAGCCAATGAAAAAACGGCAGGAGGATTGGACTTGAGTCGATTTTAAAATACAAGCGGTCGTAAATGTTGTGAATTTACGATTACTTATAAAGCAAATGCTATCTGAAAAGTTTTTCAGACAGTATTGAATATTTTTCTGCTTCTATATTAGCCCATTGGATTTATGCTAAAATTATCGAAATATTTCTTAACCTTACATTTACATTATGAACTATACCGAAGCTGCGATAGAACAAAAATTCATCCAAAAACTGATCGATTTGAAATACACCTACCGCGATGATATTCATGACAAAGAGACCTTGGAAAAGAATTTCCGCGAGAAATTTGAGAAGCTCAACCGTGTTCGTTTAACCTACAGTGAATTTGAACGTTTGAAACTGGAAATCATCACCCCCGATGTGTTTGCCGCCGCCAAAATTCTACGCGAAACCAACACCTTTATCCGCGAAGACGATACGCCACTTAATTACACGCTGGTCAATATCAAAGACTGGTGTAAAAACGATTACGAAGTCATCAGCCAACTGCGCATCAATACTGAAAACAGCCATCACCGTTATGACGTGATTTTGCTGATTAACGGCATTCCCGTGGTGCAGGTTGAACTCAAAACCCTGCAAATTCCGCCCAAAAAAGCCATCGAGCAAATCATCGAATACAAAAACGACACAGGCAACGGCTATGGCAACAGCCTGCTGTGTTTTATACAGCTTTTTATCGTCAGCAACGAAAGCAGCACCTACTATTTTGCCAACAATCAAAACAAGCATTTTGCCTTTGCCGCCGATGAACGTTTTTTGCCCGTGTACCATTTTGCTGACGAAGCTAACCGAAAAATCAACCATTTAAATGATTTTGCCGATAAATTTTTGGAAAAATGTACTTTGGGCAGAATGATTAGCCGCTATATGGTGCTGGTGGCAAGCGAACAGAAACTGTTAATGATGCGCCCGTATCAGATTTATGCGGTCAAAGCGATTGTGGACTGTATTCACGAAAACCGCGGCAACGGCTATATCTGGCATACCACAGGCTCGGGCAAAACACTGACTTCGTTTAAAGCCTCTACTTTGCTCAAAGACAATCCCGATATTGACAAATGCCTGTTTGTGGTGGACAGAAAAGATCTTGACCGCCAAACCAGAGAAGAATTCAACCGCTTCCAGCAAGGCTGCGTAGAAGAAAACACCCATACTCATACTTTGGTAAACCGCCTGTTGTCCGACGACTATGCGGATAAAGTCATTGTAACCACCATTCAAAAATTAGGCTTGGCACTCAAAGAAAACGGGGTGTACCGCTCACAATTAGGCAGCCTGAAAAACAAACGCATGGTCTTTATTTTTGACGAATGCCACCGCAGCCAATTCGGCGAAAACCATCAAGCGATTAAAAACTTTTTCCCCAATGTCCAACTGTTCGGCTTTACGGGAACGCCTATTTTTGAAGAAAACGCCAGCTACAAACGCATTGACGGCACAGACGCTTCTTATCAAACCACAGAAGATATTTTTGAAAAACAGCTTCATGCCTATACCATTACCAACGCCATTGATGACGGCAATGTATTGAAATTCCACATTGATTATTACAAAGCCGAAGGCAATGCAGGCGTATCTGCAAATCACCCCGTAACCAAGCAGGCGATTGTAGATTCCATTTTAAGCAAACACGATGCAGCCACAGACCATCGGCGTTTTAATGCTGTTTTCGCCACCGCCTCCATCAATGATGCGGTGGAATATCAGCGTTTGTTTAAAGAAACACAAGAAAAACGGCAGGCGGAAAATCCCGATTTCGTGCCGCTTAATATCGCCTGCGTTTTCTCTCCACCAGCCGAAGGCAATAAAGACATTGTCCAAATTCAAGCGGATTTACCGCAAGAAGAGCAGGACAACAAAAATGATCCAAATGGCAAAAAAGCCGCATTAAAATCCATTATCGACGACTACAACCGCCAATACAGCACCAACCACAGTATCGGCGAATTCGACCTGTATTATCAGGATGTTCAAAAACGGATTAAAGACCACCAATACCCTGACAAAGACTATCCCCACCAAGACAAAATTGACATCACAATTGTGGTGGATATGCTTTTAACAGGCTTTGACAGCAAATACCTAAACACGCTGTATGTGGATAAAAACCTGAAATATCACGGCTTGATTCAGGCATTCTCCCGCACCAACCGCGTTTTGAATGCGGCAAAACCCTACGGCAATATTTTGGACTTTCGTGGGCAGCAAGAGCAAGTGGACGAAGCCATCAAACGCTTTTCGGGGCAAGACCAAGACCGTGCCAAAGAAATCTGGATTGTCGATCCTGCCGAAATCGTAATAACTAAACTACAAAATGCGATGACACAATTGCAAGATTTTATGTCTTCGCAAGGATTAGCTTGCGAACCATCTGAAGCCTACAATCTCAAAGGTGATACAGCACGGGCAGGTTTTATCAACCTGTTTAAAGAAGTACAACGCTTCAAAACACAATTGGGGCAATACACCGATTTAAGCGAAAAACAACAGCAAACCATTGAAGCCGTTTTACCGAACGATGCCCAGCGCGCTTTCAAAGGCGTGTATTTGGATATGGCACAAAAAATCAAATCGCAAATAGTACAAGAAAAATCACCGCTTACCCCTGAATTAGCACAACTGGATTTTGAATTTGTACTGTTCTCCTCCGCGATTATTGATTACGACTACATTATGAAGCTGATTGCCGAAAACAGCAGCAAGCCGAAAAAACAGCAAATGAGCCGTACCCAACTGGTTGAATTGATTGCCGCCAGCAGCGATTTAATGGAAGAAAAAGACGACATCATCGCCTATATCGACAGCCTGAAAGCAGGCGAAGCCCTGAATGAAAAAGAAGTCAAAGCAGGTTATCAGGCATTCAGACAGGCAAAAAACAATGAAAAACTGGCCGCACTTTCAGAAAAGCACGGCATCGCAGGTGAAGCACTGTCTGATTTTGTTGCCGAGATTCTGAACCGAATGATTTTTGACGGTGAAAAACTCACCGACCTGCTCGAGCCTTTGGAGCTTGGCTGGAAAGACCGCCGCATCAAAGAATTGGCACTAATGGAAGACCTTGTACCGTTGCTTAAAAATATGGCAAAAGGCAAAGAAATTTCAGGATTGAAAGCCTATGAATAAGGCTTTTCTCGAAATAAGGGCTTGTGTTATTTTTAGAATCAAACAAATTTAAAGAGTAGAATTAATGAACAAACAAGAAGACAGCCAAAAAATCACACCCAAGTTGCGTTTTCCTGAGTTTCATATGGCATCGGGGTGGGATAAAAAAATCTTAGGAGAATTATTTTCTGAAAGAAGTAAGAAAAATACTCCTGAAAAAACAGTTTTAGCAGCAACACAAGATAGAGGCGTTATTCCTTATGAATTAATGGAAAAGTCTGTTATTCGTGATAGAAAAAACTTAAGTGGATATAAATTAGTATTGCCAAAAGATTTTGTTATTAGTTTACGTTCATTTGAAGGTGGATTCGAATATTCAGAGTATGAAGGAATTATATCGCCTGCATATGTTGTTTTATATCCTAAAATTAAAATTTGCAATTACTTTTTCCGAATTTATTTTAAGCAAGAACGTTTTATTCAACAGATTCAAAATAGTTTGAATAATAGTTTGAGGGATGGAAAGTCTATTTCATATAAGCAAGCATCTACGTTATCTATTGCATTACCTGAAATCACAGAACAACAAAAAATCGCCGATTGCCTGTCATCACTTGACGAACTGATTGAATTGCAGGAGCAAAAACTTGCCGCCCTAAAACAGCATAAAAAAGGCTTGATGCAGCAATTATTCCCAAGCCACAATGACCTGCAAGCAAGCAAGCAAGCAAGCAAGCAAGCAAGCAAGCAAGCAAGCAAGCAAGCAAGCAAGCAAGCAAGCAAGCAAGCAAGCAATAGTGTATCCGAAACTGAGATTTCCACAATTTAAGGATTGTAAAGGTTGGGAGGTTGCTGAGTTGAAGGATATTGCGTTAGTTAATCCGAAGAAAGAAAATTTGCCTGATGATTTAGATATTAGTTTTCTTCCAATGTCATTAGTTTCTGAATATGGGCAAGTAATTGGCTTTGAAACTAGAAAAGTTTATAAAGTAAAAAAAGGCTATACTGCATTCAAAAATAAAGACATTATATTTGCCAAAATAACACCGTGCTTTGAAAATGGTAAAGCTGCATTACTTAATGATTTAGAAAATGGTTATGGTTTTGGTAGTACGGAATTTCATGTAATTAGATCTCAAAATAACTGTAACCCGAATTTCTTATTTTCTTATCTTTATTCAGATACATTATTGATTAAAGGGAAAAAATCAATGACAGGTTCTGCTGGTCAGCAACGTGTGCCAGCTCAATTTTTTGAGAACTATATAATTGCACTCCCACCCCCCGAAGAACAACAAGCCATCGCCAATTGCCTGTCATCCTTAGACAGCCTTATCAGCGAACAAAACCAGCAGATATGCCGTCTGAAAACCCATAAAAAAGGCTTGATGCAGCAGTTGTTCCCGACCCTGCAATAAACAAGCGGTGGAATTTCAACAAAATTTTGCAAAAATAAAAATAACTATGGCTAAGAATAACGCACCCAAAGACGATCCGTTTAAGGATTTGGTCGATTTAAATGATTTGGCAAGACGCCTGAGAAACCAACAATCCAAATGCCAGTTGATTTTTGCCCATAACGGTACGGGCAAGACTCGCTTATCAATGGCATTTAAAGATATTGGCAAACAAGATGAGCAGCGGGATACGCTGTATTTTAATGCGTTTACCGAGGATTTGTTCTTTTGGGACAATGATTTGGAAAACGATACCGATCGTGTATTGGTGTTAAACGATTCGTCCCGCTTTTTTGCCGGTATGTGGGAATTGGAACTGGATACCCGAATCCGTCCGTTGCTGCAAAAATATGTGGATTTTGATTTTCGGATTAGCAAAGAAAACTGCAAAAAAGGGAATCAAGAACAAATAGAACGTTGGGAAGTTGCCTTTTTCCGCCCTGAAAATTCTGATGACAATATCAAGGTTTCCCGAGGCGAAGAGCATATATTTATTTGGTGCTTTTTCTTGGCAATCTTGCAATTGAGTTTGGACAAACAAGAAGGTTCGCCTTATGAATGGGTCAAATATGTTTATATTGACGACCCGATTTCATCGCTGGACGATAATTATGCGGTGTCTGTCGCACACAATTTGGCAATAATGCTGAAAAGTTATAAAACAGAAGATTACAAAGTAGGACAAGATATTCGGTTCATTATTTCTACCCATCATGGTTTATTTTTCAATGTGCTGTGTAACGAGTTGAATAAAGCACCCAAATATTTATTGTCCAAAAACGATTCCGACCAATACGCTTTCCTCAAACTGGAAGGCGATACGGCCAGCCTGTATCACGTTGCGATGCTGAAAATATTAAAAGATACATTGGATAAAGATGAGCCGATATATCCGTATCATTTCAACATTTTGCGGAATATTATGGAGAAAACGGCAAATTTTCACGGTTTGGCAGGTTTTAAAAAATGTATTCAGCTTGAAGATGCCGAATTTTACGAACGCCTGATTCCTGTATTAAATCACGGCGGTTATTCTGTTTTTGAACCCAAAGAAATGCTGCCTGACAATAAAGAAAAATTTAAAACCGTTTTAAAAACTTTGTTGGAAACTTATCCGTTTCATTCAGATTTAACGCCTGATTCATTTAGAGAAACACACTCATGACCCAAGAACAACTCAACCAGTTAGGCAAAACCCTGTGGGCGATTGCCGACCAGCTCCGCGGTGCGATGAATGCCGACGATTTCCGCGATTATATGCTGTCGTTTTTATTTTTACGTTATCTGTCCGATAACTACGAGCTAGCCGCCCAAAAAGAGCTGGGCAAAGATTATCCGCAGTTGGCGGATGACGACAGACGCACGCCGCTTTCGGTGTGGTATGGCGAAAACGCCGATTTTGTCGCCGATTTTGAAAAACAGATGCGCCGCAAGGTACATTATGTGATTAAACCCGAATTTTTATGGGGCAGCGTTGCCGAATTGGCACGAATTCAAAGCGATCAACTGCTCAATACTTTGCAGCAAGGCTTTAAATATATTGAAAACGAATCTTTTGAAAGCACTTTTGGCGGATTGTTTTCCGAAATCAATCTCAACTCGGAAAAACTGGGAAAAAACTATGATAAGCGTAACGACAGATTAGTTGAAATCGTGAAATGCATTGCCGAGGGCATCAGCGAATTTTCCACCGACAGTGACGCATTGGGCGATGCTTACGAATATTTGATTGCCCAATTTGCTTCGGGTTCAGGCAAAAAAGCAGGCGAGTTTTATACGCCACAACAAGTTTCTACCGTTTTATCCCGTATTGTTACGCTGGACAGCCAAAATCCCGCCAGCGGCAATAAGATAAAACTGGACAATGTGCTGGATTTTGCCTGTGGCTCAGGTTCTTTGCTGTTGAATGTGCGTCATCAAATGGCACAAAACAACGGACATATCGGCAAAATTTATGGGCAGGAAAAAAACATCACCACTTACAACTTGGCACGAATGAATATGTTGTTGCACGGGGTAAAAGACACGGAATTTTCGATCCATCATGGCGATTCCCTGCTTAATGATTGGGATATATTGAACGAAACCAATCCTGCTAAAAAATTGACATTTGATGCCGTCATTGCCAACCCTCCATTCAGCTACCGCTGGGAGCCCAAAGAAGAGTTGGCGAACGATTTTCGTTTTAAAAATTACGGTCTTGCACCAAAATCGGCAGCGGATTTCGCTTTTTTGCTGCACGGTTTCCACTTTTTAAGCGATAACGGCACAATGGCGATTATCCTGCCGCACGGCGTATTGTTCCGCAGCGGTGCAGAAGAAAAAATCCGCAAAAAATTGCTGAAAGACGGGCATATTGACACTATTATCGGGCTACCTGCCAATCTGTTTTATTCTACAGGCATTCCTGTGTGTGTTTTGGTGTTGAAAAAATGCAAGAAAGATGATGATGTCTTGTTTATCAACGCGGCTGATGATTTTGAAAAAGGCAAACGGCAAAACCGTTTAACCGATGAGCATATTGATAAAATCGTTGATTGCTACCAATTCCGCAAAGAGGAACAAGGCTACGCCAGACGGGTTTCTATGCAGGAAATTGAAGACAACGGCGGCAATTTGAATATCGCCCGTTATGTCAGCAATGTTGTGGCAGAACCCGAAATTGATTTGACCGCCAACCACCAAAACTTAACGGCATTGGACGAAAAAATCAAAGCGGCAACAGCGAAACATAATGCGTTTTTAAGCGAATTGGGATTACCGCTTTTGCCGTGATAAAAGGGGGTTTGAATGCCGTCTGAATTTGGTTTTCAAACGGCATTTCCAATCTGCAAGCAACCACATTTATCTGAAAATTTGCAAAATGAAGAAAGCATACTATCAACTTCTATCTCAGACGGTTTGCTTGGTTGGCTTGTTTGAGCCTATACATCACAAAGCGAATCAAGGCATCTTTTTTGTTTCAGGGTGGATTTAATTTTTTAGCGATTGTAAGGTTCACTTGGCTTCATTATAAGTCGGCAACACTAGGGTAAACGATAAAATCATATTCTTTGCTATACCAAAAAATAAAACTATTCATTACTAATGAATAAAAGTGTTTGATAGTAATAAGTGGTTTTACTGTTGAGAAATACTTATCTTTTATTAGGTGATATGTACGAACCAATCATTTAACCACAACATACTGTTTCAGTGCTTGGTGCGAAGCATTGGCTTAATAAGGCGTAGTAGAGGATATTACAAGAATTACTGATATACGATGGAAATTGAAGGAACTATCTTGCCTTTAAACGCCAGTAACACGTTTTCCTTTCTAGCTTTTTCTCAACCAATGAATGTTTAACAAGATGATTTAGGTTTGTAAATGTAAACGTGGCACACCGTTATCAATAGACTGATTATCGAATTTCAGTGCTTGGAGAGTAATTTCATTCGTATGAAACCATTTTTCAGGTTGCTTTTTAAGAATATGCTCCACTAATTGACGTGGTGATGACTGAAAGCGGATTTCTTACTTAATGAAAAATCTGAATCCCTTGCGTGGTTCAGGGCAGCTCGATAGTTTAAAATTTTCTGATTTAATCCCTTTATCTTTGCTTCAAATTCAGCTCTTTCTTGTTCTGCAAGTGAAATTTCTTCAATCAATAACTTTTCTAATGCATTCATTTTTTCTTACCTTTAAATTACAATGGAGTAAGAAAAATGTAGCAGAAACATTGAGTTAAATCTTTGTGCAACTGCTACATAATAGCGGGATTACCTGACTGATTAGTACAACACGCGTGCACGGATTGTGCCGTCGATCTCTTTTAATTGCGTTAATAATGATGAGGTTTCTTCTGTTTCAACATCAATTACCACATAACCAATACTAGGGTCAGTTTGTAAATATTGTGCAGCAATATTCACGTTAGCGTTCACAAATACTTGGTTGATTTGGTTTAACACACCCGGTTTGTTGTGGTGAATGTGTAATAAACGTTTTGTACCACTGTGTTCTGGTAATGATACTTCAGGGAAGTTTACCGCAGAAAGGGTAGAACCGTTATCTGAATATTTCACGAATTTGCCAGAAACTTCTGAACCGATATTTTCCTGTGCTTCTGATGTTGAACCACCAATGTGTGGCGTTAGGATCACATTATCAAATGCACGTAATGGTGAAACAAATTCTTCTTGAATAGATGCAGGTTCTTCAGGGAATACGTCTAACGCAGCACCACGTACTTTACCACTTTCAAGGGCTTGTGCTAATGCATCAATGTCTACGACTGTTCCACGTGCCGCATTAATTAAAATTGCCCCCTCTTTTAATTGTGCTATACGTGTTGCATTGATTAGGTTTTTAGTTGAGGCATTTTCTGGTACGTGTAAAGACACTACATCGCTCATTGCTAATAATTCATCTAAAGAACGTACTTGCTGAGCATTACCAAGTGGTAATTTGTTTTCAATATCATAGAAAAATACACGCATACCAAGGGATTCGGCAATAATACTTAATTGTGAACCAATATGACCGTAACCAATGATCCCCAGTTTTTTTCCACGCACTTCGTGTGAGCCTGCCGCTGATTTATTCCAAATACCACGATGTACTTCAGCATTCGCTTGTGGTACGTTACGCATTAGTACGAGAATTTCACCTAGTACTAATTCTGCCACAGAACGTGTGTTTGAGAATGGTGCATTGAATACAGGAATCCCAAGCAATTTTGCAGCGTTAAGATCTACTTGGTTAGTGCCAATACAGAAACAGCCAACTGCGATGAGTTTTTGTGCGTGTGCTAACACGTCAGCCGTTAAAAATGTACGTGAGCGAATACCCACAAAGTGTGCGTCTTTAATTGCTGCTTTTAATTCCTCATCATCAAGGGCTTTTTTGTGATACTCAATGTTGGTATAGCCCGCATTTTGCAATACTTCTAAGGCGCTTTGGTGAACGCCTTCCAGAAGTAAAAATTTAATTTTTGATTTGTCGAGTGAGACTTTAGTTGTCATATTTGCTTTCCTTTGTTGTTATTCGATAATTTTTGCACCTTCAGGTGTGCCAACAATAATAATATCAGCAGCACGTAGGGCAAAAATACCATTAGTCACGACACCTGCGACGTTATTTAATTCTTTTTCCATTTCAACAGGGTTCATAATAGCAAAATTGTAAACATCTAAAATGACATTACCGTTATCAGTGACCACGCCTTCTCGATATTCTGGTGAACCGCCTAACGACACTAATTTGCGTGCAACTTGTGAGCGAGCCATTGGAATGACTTCAACAGGTAAAGCAAATGTTGAACCTAACACATCAACTTGTTTGCTTTTATCTACGATACAAATGAATTTTTTCGCTAATGCCGCTACGATTTTTTCACGTGTTAATGCTGCACCGCCACCTTTGATCATCATCTTTTGTGGATTGACTTCATCTGCGCCATCAACATAAATATCTAAACTTGAGACTTCGTTTGCACTAAAGACCTCAATGCCTTGTTTTCTTAATAATTCTTCAGAGGCTTTTGATGCAGCAACTGCCCCTTTAATTTCATTTTTCATTGCACCAAGTGCTTCAATGAAACAATTCACTGTTGAGCCACTGCCCACACCTACAATGGTGTCTGGTTTGACATATTTAAGCGCAGCTTTAGCAGCTTGTTTTTTCATTTCAAGTTGATCCATTGTGATTCCTTCATTTTGTATTTTGGTGAAATTTGTTAACTGATTTTTATTATTTCAAAATTCACGTAATCGTTTGCGTATATTATGATAAGGGAATACTTTAATCTTAATTATTCCGATTAACAAGCCTATTTAGGTAAAAATTCTTCCAGTAATTCATTCAAAAAAAACTTGCCCTTTTTTGTCACTTGCCAAGTGTGGTGAGTTTCTACGATATAATTTTTTCCCAATGCCCATTGAATTTGTTCTCTGATATTTTTTTCTCTTAATCCAGTAAATTGGATGAACTCTGCTTTAGGCACAGCTTCCAATAAGCGAAAACGGTTCATAAAAAATTCAAAAGGGCGATCCTCAGCGACGACGTGCTTCTCTTCATAGAGATATTCACCACGCATATAGCCCTTAGGGTGCTTAGTTTTTGAATAGCGAAGAATATCGCCATTTTCAAAACTCATTTTGCCGTGTGCACCACAACCAATAGCAAGATAATCACCAAATCGCCAATAATTTAAGTTATGTTGGCATTGAAAATCAGGCTTCGCGTAAGCTGAAGTTTCGTATTGCACATAGCCTGCATCGGTGAGCAGTTGATGACCTTGTTCAAAAATATCCCAAAGTTCATCGTCATCGGGTAATACAGGCGGACGATAGGCAAACATTGTATTGGGCTCAATAGTGAGTTGATACCAAGACAAATGCGGCGGATCTAATTTAATCGCCTGTTTTAAATCGTCCAGTGCTTCTGTAAGTGTTTGATTAGGTAAGCCGTGCATTAGATCTAAGTTAAAACTTTTTAGCCCAGAAACTTTGGCAAAATTGACCGCACTTTTGGCTTCTTGTGCATTGTGAATTCTGCCTAAACGCTTAAGCTTATCATCGTTAAAACTTTGGATTCCCATTGAAATACGGGTGACACCAGCCTTCACATAGCCTTTAAAACGTTCAGCTTCGGCTGTACCGGGGTTAGCTTCCAGAGTGATTTCAATATCAGATTTAAATGGGATAAGTTGCTCAACGCCAGAGAGCAGTTGTTGAATACCTTCTGCTGAAAAGAGGCTTGGCGTACCCCCACCAATAAAAATAGAGTAGAGGGTACGATCTTGAACACTGTGTTTGTAGTGTTGCAGATCTTGTTGAAGATCTTGTAACAAATGTTGGATGTATTCCTGCTCAGGAATTTGCCCTTTTTGTGCGTGCGAGTTGAAGTCACAGTAAGGGCATTTTTGTACGCACCAAGGAATATGAATATATAAACTAAGTGGTGGAAGTTGTAGTGAATTCACTAACGCACCACCACGGCTGTACCACTTGCCACGATCATAAACATACTTTTGCCTTCGCCTGTAATTGACGTGTAATTAACTTCTACGCCAACAACCGCATTTGCGCCAACGCGTTTGGCATTTTTTTGTAATTCTTCTAGAGCTTCTTCACGAGCACGTGCAATTTTTGATTCATAAGCACCAGAGCGGCCACCTAGAATATCGGTAATGCCGGCAAAGAAGTCACGAATAAAGTTTGAACCTGCAACCACTTCACCGAATACCATTTGTTTATACTCTGTAATTTGTTTTCCTTCTACATTTGGGGTTGTCGTAATGATCATAGTCTTTCCTTATTTAAGTGTCTCTAAAATGCTGAAAAGTGCGGTCGGATTTTCGACAATTTTGTCTGCGGTTTTTTCAGCGAGCTTTTGTGCAAGCTCCCAATCAGCACGATTGAGAATATCACCACTGCATAGGTATTCCATATCCTCTTTATCAATATCGCCGTAAATTCGGTTATTATAAATCGCTAAAGTGCAAGCTTGAATGGTTGAAAATTTGACACCATATTTTTTTGCCAATTCTTTATCGCCATACATCCAAGTGAGCTGAGATAGGGCATATTCATTGCCTAATTCAGCGGCTTTTTTTATCTTGCTCGTGATTAGTGCATAATTTTTAGGTGTATCTTTTTCCAGATTATGTACTTCATCGATAATGGATTGCGTGTTGTAAGGCGAAAATTTAATAATTTCTTTTGGATCATATTCCGCGTGAATATCATCAAGTAAATCAACCGCAGTGCCATAATTTTGTTTGGCTGCTTTTTCTAGCCAATAGATAAAATCACTTTCGAGTAGATGTGCATAATCTGTTGTTGTTTCAAGACTTAGAGCGAGATTATATTGTGCTTCAGCATTGCCTTTTTTCGCCTCGGCCAATAGCTCCCTCTGTGCTTCCGTATAATCTAAAGAATAAGCAACGTTAGAGAGCGTAAAACTCAACAAAAATAGACCGCACTTTTTCCACATACTAAGCTCCTTTGTTTGCTAATTTACTTTTTAATACCGATAAAGCGCGTGCTCGGTGTGAAATCTTTTTCTTTTCCACAGTTTCAAGCTCGGCAAAAGTGCAATTCACTTCTGGGCTGAAAAATAAGCTGTCATAACCAAACCCATTTTGCCCTTTTTCGGCAAAGGCAATTTCCCCAAAACATTCACCTTCGGCGATAATTGGGGACGGATCAGTTTCGTGTTGTAACATCACAATACAGCTGACAAATTTTGCTTGTCGTGCTGCTTGTGGAATATCTTTTAATTCGATGAGTAGCTTTTCTCGATTTTTCGCATCTGCTGCGGCTCCGTCAACGCCGGCATAGCGTGCTGAATATAAACCCGGTGCACCACCAAGTGCATTAACGACTAAGCCAGAGTCATCTGCAATTGCGGGCAACCCCGACATTTTGCTGGCATAACGTGCTTTTAATAATGCGTTTTCTACAAAAGTTAAGCCTGTTTCTTCAGGGCTTTCAATATTCAAATCAGTTTGTGCGATAACTTCAAAACCTAAGTCAGATAATACATCTGACATTTCTTTTACTTTGCCTTGATTGCCTGTGGCGAGAACGACTTTTTGTTTCATTGAAAATCCTATTGTTGAGAAAACCTGAATAAATTATACGCTTTTCTGTTTGATAAAGCCAAAACGTAAATCGGATACACTTTCTCATCTTTTGGAGAAAAAAGAAAGGGTATTGAGCTGAACTCAATACCCTTAAAGTTTATGTTAGTAGGGGAGGATTACCATTGATAACCGATACTACCACCGATATTCACATCACCATTGGTGTTGAAACCACTACCCAATTTAATGGAAATCTTGTTGTTATCAGAGTTTCTTGAGTAACCCACTGCCACTGCAGATTGACCTTTGAAGTTACCTACCCCTAATGAAACAAGGCTCTTACCAGCTTCATTTGGACGTTGTAAGAAGGCCACGGCTGTCGCTCCAGCCACACCCGCACGCATACCTTTATCTAACTTGTTGATGCGTTTGTGTACATCGCCAATTTTATCGTCTAATTGACCTAAGTTCACTGCATCATTACGGTTGACACCTGGTGCCACGTTAGTGATACGGCTTGGTGAACCATCTGCTTTCGCAATGTGGATATTTCCGTCTTGGGTCGCACCAATCTTAGGACCTAGCTTACCACCCACTTGTACGGTTTCAAATACCGGGTTTTTGCTTACGGTTACTTTGATTTCACGTACACCATCTTTACGTGTTTCGCCAGTCACGGTAGCAATGTCATTACCACTTACAAACTCAACCACATTCGCATTGCGTACATCATCAGCATACTCATTGTCTTTTGCCCCAACAATGAAACCAAGTTTTTTCGCATCAGACACACTTAACGCATTGTTCGGGTTAGAGTGAATAAGATCCGCTAAACCGTCTTTTGCTTTATGCATTGGTGTAGTGGCATCCGCTGGGTTTTCAGCTTCTTTAGCATCTGCTTTTAACACGCCATTATCAAACTGATCTGGCGCATAGTATTTCGCAGTATCACCTTCACCCACTTGAACTAATGGATTACCTTTTGCATCAACTTTATTCGCAATAGTATTCGTACCAGATGCCACATTCCCCAACACCGTTGGTGCCCCAATTTCATTCGCTTTTGCCGTTGGGTTCACCAAGTTGGTGGTTAATTCGCTCGCAGGGACCGCTTCACCTATTGGATAACCATTCGCATTCACTTTGAAGTATTGATCACCCACTTTCGTCACTGGTGTACCATCTTTCGCAGTGTAAGTTAATGGTAAGCCCGTCATGTGAATGCTTACATCGGTTCGGTCTTGTCCTGTTGCAGGATCACGAGTAGTTTCAGCTTTCGCTACCGTATTGCCGCCGTTGATGAAATTCACGACATCGTTTGGTGTCACTTTTTCCGTTGCTTGACCTGCAATGGTTGAGCCACCATTTTGTTTCACCAAGAATCCCGCTTTATTAACTGTTTGATCTAATTGATCTTTGTTCACCGCCTGATCAGGTTGTGTTGCCCATCCTACATTGTTGAGGGTCACACCACCAGTTCCTTGCGTGATGTTATCCTTCGCATTAGGATGCATTTTCACGGCTTCCGCTCTGGCAGTGTCAATCGCTTTCGCAATCTCCTCTGCAGGTGCATTTGGATTGGCTTTCAGTTTTTCACTAATCGCCTGTTGAATTGCCGCTTGAATTGGATCAACCACGTTATAGGCTTCATTGTTCACCCCATCTGCTTGCGAGCCATTCGTCAACTGTGCCCCTTTGGTGAGTTTCGTAATGGCGTCTTGGTCTAATGCCGTTGGTGGATTTACAGGATCTTTTAATGAACCATCATTATTCACTGCCACTTTTTCATAGAACTGACCATCATTTGCCTTCACATATTCTTTGCCCGATGCATCGGTATATTTGAAGTCAATTGGTGAATCTACATCAACTTTTACCGTAGTAGTGGTCGTAATCACACCGTGCTCA
The DNA here is from genome assembly GCF_900186835.1 of Pasteurella dagmatis. Taxonomy (NCBI): domain Bacteria; kingdom Pseudomonadati; phylum Pseudomonadota; class Gammaproteobacteria; order Pasteurellales; family Pasteurellaceae; genus Pasteurella; species Pasteurella dagmatis. The sequence goes on along the minus strand of NZ_LT906448.1, from coordinate 1,574,198 downwards.
TCCACCACTTTAACCGTACCTAAGCTAGCAACGGTATTTTTACCATCGCTAAAGCGAACGTTATCATTAGGATTGACTTTCTCTGCCTTACCGTCATTATTGTTGAAGGTGGTTTTATTCACTTCCTCTGATGTAGCTTTACCCACATTCCAACCTGAGTTTTGAATCGCATCACCCACTTGGTTACCTGTCACTAAACCTGCACCTTTGTTACCTTCATTAACCACTTTTGCTACTTCTTCAGCCGTTAATGGTTGAGCTGTTGCTTTTGGTAGCCCTGTCTCTGGATTTAAATCTTCTTTCTTGAAGTATTGATTTCCAATTTTGATCACAGGTGTTTTAGTACCATCATCATTTTTTAAGACAGGATTATCACCGTTAGTGCCAATCACCTCACCGGTTTGTACACTCACTTTAATTTCACGTGTGCCATCTTCTCGGGTTACGCCTGTGACTTTCGCTAAACCTTCACCCACAAAGTCCACTTTGTTGGTATTACGCACTTGGTCTGTATAGCCACCCTCTGTTTGAGAAGCACTGACCACCCAGCCTAAGTTTTGTAAATCCCCAATATTGGCAGCATTGTTTGGATTGGAGTTCGCAAAATCCACTAATCCACCCGTGCCCACATTTTTCGGTTTGGTGGCAGGTTGTGCATCGGCTTTCGCTTGACCATTAGCATTCACTTTATCGGCTTCATACCACTTACCATCATTAGCCAATTTCAATGCTTTATCCCCTTCACCTTTCGGTGCTTCAAAGGTACTCGCACCGTTGGCAATATTGCTTAAGGTTGTTGGTTTTGTTGTGTTATCGCCATCTGGATTAACCATACTTGCAACGAGTTTATCTGCTGGTATATAAGCTCCTTCTTCAACTTTAGGAAGTCCAGTGTCTTTATCGACTTTGTAGTACTTACCATCTGGTGCTTTTGCGACTTTATTACCCTCTTTATCCGTATAGGTAACAGGCATACCCGTCACATCAACACGGACTTTGGTCACGTCACGACCATTTTCACGAGTCGTGGTGGCAGTAACACTGGTATTGGTGCCGTTGACAAAATCTACCACATCATTTGGTGTCACTTTCTCAGTTTTACCATCTTCCGTTGAACCTTTATTCGCATCGTCCGTTAAGGTAGAAGTACCATTTTGTTTCACCAAGAAGCCCGATTTATTTACGGTTTGATCTAACTGATCTTTATTCACCGCTTGATCAGGTTTCTCTGCCCAAGCGACATTGTTTAAGTTCACCCCACCTGTGCCTTTCACAAATGTGTCTTTTGGGGTTGGGTTGGCTTTAATTGCATTTTCTTTCGCTTCTGCAATTTGCTCCTCTGTTGCGTTTGGCATTGCTTTTGCAGTTTCAATCGCTTTGGTAATTGGATCTTCTATCCTATATGAGACGTTAGCTTTGCCATCCTTATCTAATCCATTAGTCAATTGAGCACTTTTGTTAAGCATACCGATAGCATTATCATCTAATGCTTGAGGTTGCTCTGCACCATTTTCGGTAGTTTTCAACGAACCATCTGCATTCACATCTTCTTTCGCATAGAACTTACCATTATTGGCTTTGACATACTCTTTGCCTGTCGCATCGGTATATTTAAAGTCAATTGGTGAATCCACATCAAATTTCACCGTTGTGGTAGTGATTTTATTGCCTTCTGGATCTAATGACTCCACAGTACCTAAAGCCACACGGGTATTTTTACCATCGGAGAAACGCACATTATCATTTGGATTAATGTGTTCCACATTGCCTGCATCAAATTTAAATGCTGTTTTCGCAATTTCATCAGGGTTTGCTTTGCCTAAGGTCCAGTTAGATTTCTTAATAGCATCTGCCACTTTATTCCCTGTCACAAAGCCTGTGCCGTTGTTAATCGCTTTACTAGCAATTTCATCAGAAACTTTATTTTTTCCAGGTTTAGCTTTGCCCGTAGTAGGGTCAATGTCGTCTTTGTAGTAAAAATCTTCTCCTACTTTAATTAAAGTTTTACCATCTTCAGCAGTGTACTCATTACTTGGTACTACTTCCCCCTCTTTAATGGCGATAGTGATTTCACGAGCATTGTTATCTGTACTGTCTTTACCCGTTACACTGATGCCAGTGCCGCCAATAAATTTCACTTCATTGGCATTGCGAACATCTTTGGCATAGTCATTACCATCGGCAGACACAATCCAACCCATATTTTTCGCATCACTCACGGTCATCACATTATTTGGATCAGAATGTTCTAAATCTGCTAAACCTGATTTTGCTTTTGTGACATTTAAGGTAGGTGCTACTGCTGTATCATATTGAGTTTCGGTTGCTGTTGTTTTTAGCTTACCGTTTGCTTCAAATTGATCAGGTGCATAGTATTTATCCCCAACTTTCACCAAAGGTTGACCATCCGGTGTTGCCGCTTTATCGGCATAGGTATTGGTACCCCCTGCCACATTGCCTAAACGTGTTGGTGTAGTGGTGTTGTTATCCTTCGCATTAACAAGATTAACTTGTGGATTGTCTACTGGTGTCGTTGATTTATCAGGTTGTCCATCTGCATTTACAGTATAGAACTTACCATCATCTGCTTTTTTCACAAGCTTACCATTGGCATCAGTATACGCTATCACCGTATTCACTTTAATGGTATTGGTTTTATTGTTATCAGAGGATACCACTTCCACCGTTGTACCAATACCATCCGCAAAGTTGACTGTATCAAATGGTTTGACAAAATCCACCGCCTTGCCATTGCCTTGTAAATTCCAGCCTGCATTTAACACATCTCCAATGGTTGCCGCATTGTTGAGAATAGTTAGTTTATAGTCATTATGCTCTTCATTGAAAGCATCTGGTAATGCTGGTGCTTTGGTTAATGTGTTTTCGGCATTTGCCACATTTTGACCTGCAGGATCCGTTACATTACCGTCCTTATTAACACGATTTAAATTACCTTTTAGATTCGTTAAGGTGGTTGGCGTTGAGGCTTTTGTTTTACTATCCGCAGGATTATTCATTGAAGCAATCAGATCCGTTGCCTGAACTTCCTGAGTTTTATCAGGCGTACCATCTTCTTTTGCAACATAGAATTTATTCGAATCTGGATCTTTCACCACTTTCGTGCCATCCGATTTGGTATATACCACAGGAAAGTGGGCTTTATTGATCGCATCCTGTGCATTTACATCTACGGTAATGGTATGTGTTTCACCTTCAGTTTTACCTGATACAGTTGCTACACCCGTTCCCGCAAATTTAACTTCATGGGCATTCATCACAGCCGAGCTATATGGCGTTGCTAAATTATCCGTTGATTTATTCGATGAAATCACCCAACCCATTTTGCGTAAATCGCCAACAGTTACTACATTGTTGTTACTGATCGCGGTATTGCCATCTTGAGTATTTAAATCCAGTAAATTACCTTTTGGTTGACCGTTAGTTGCAGCATTTGTCATAGAATATGGTTTTAACGCACTGACCACATTGCCTAATGTAGCTGGATCACTTTTCACATTCGGTGCTGTACCTGGTTTAACAATATTAGTAATTAAATCAGCTACAGGAATCTCCTCTGCATCGCTTCCATCATCTTTCTTCGTGATCGGTTTACCATTTGCATCAACTTTGTAATACTTATTACCCACTTTTGCTACTGGGATGCCATCTTTGGTGGTGTATTGTACAGGTAAGCCCACCACATTTACGGTCACATCACTAGATGTGCCTTCTGCGTTTGCTGTAACAACTAACTGTGCATTTGCTCCATCAACAAAGTTGACTGTGTCATAAGGTTTCACAAAGTCTTTGCTTGCACCATTATTTTGCAAATTCCAGCCTGCATTAAGCACATCGCCTACAGTAGCAGCATTGTGTTGATTTTCAGCAGTAATATTAGGATTGTTAGCACCTTGTTTGTTTCCATTATTAGACTCTGGCAAATTATGACCTAACCCACTAATTTTTCCGTTGTTGACCTCATTCGGTTCGCTGAGATTCAGTTTTTTCGCCAGTTTAATGGTTAAGTTGCCTTGTCCATCAGAAGCTACACCAATATTGTTATTATTGGAAAGTTTATCGGTTTGTGTTTCTCCCCCTTTAATGGTGATTTTTTCACCCAATTTACGAGGGGAATCTGTCCCAGAATCACCTGCAAACACTAAACCATCATCTAGGGTTGCCACTTGGCGTTTTTTCGGTTGACCGTTTTCTGTAGTGGTGTACACAATTCGAACAATTCCATTGGCATCGGCAGGATTCACGGTTTTGCTACCTTTCTCCGAACCCATTTTCACAGTTGGCGTATGACCATTATCCGTCTTGCCTGTTAAGGTAATAGAACCGTCTTTGCCATCTATTGCGACAGAAGCACCCTCTTTTCCAGTCACTATCAGATTACCATCTACGCCCTCTTTAGCATTTTCAGTTTTACTACCTAGCGTAATCTGATCTTTGGTTGCAACTTTATAGCCATTAGCAATTTGTTTGATTTTGATGTTTTTACCTGCATCAAGCACAAAGGTTTCATCTTTCTTAATACAACTCTCGTCACAATCTTTATTTGTTGCTGCTTCAAATTCACCGTCTGAAGCTTTACCGCCTAACTTAAAGTTAAAGTCGCCAATAGCTTTATTTAAATCAGACACATTGACCGCATAGTGTGGATTGGTTTTTACTACTTCAGACAGATTTTGATCATTGATCACACTAGCAATATTGCCTAATTTGACTGGATTATTATTCGACCCGACAAGTTTTACTTCATTGCTTGGGGTAGACTCATCGGTTGTTGGGTTGGTATTCACATAAGCTAACGGTGTATCAAACTTAATGGTATTTGCCCCATTTGCAGTACCAATCGTCACTTTGGTACCACGACCGTTGATAAAGTTCACTTTATCGCCATGTTTGACAAAATCTTTTGCGGTGCCATTTTCCTGTAAATCCCAACCAGAATTTAATACATCCTCTACAGTAGCGGCGTTATTTTTATTAACACTCGCAAAGTTCGGCGTCGATTGACCGTTATTATCGTCTGGTGTTAAATTACTTTTAACGTTCGCTAAGACCATCGGATTTTTGGCACTGCCATCGGCATTATTTAATGATGCAATTACATCTTCATTTGCAACTGGTGTATTTACAGGATTTTCAGGCTCACCTTGATCATTTAATTTGGTGCCTGCTGCATAGAATTTACCATTTGGCGATTTAATTAATTTATTGCCTGCCTTATCGGTGTATACCACTGGAATCTGTGCCGTTTCCACTACTTTTTGTGCATTTACATCCACCGTGATTTCACGCACACCATCTTTAGTTTCACCTGTAACGGTTGCCATATTGGTGCCAATAAAACGGACTTCGTTTGCATGGCGGACATCAGCTGCATAGTCATTATTTTTCGCAGATACAATCCAACCCAGATTTTTCGCATCAGCTACTGTAAAGGCATTAGTATCAGATGAACCCTGTAAATTAGCTAAGCCGTTATAGGCATTTTTCAGTGCCTCACCCAATTTTGTGTCTGTTGCAATAGCTGTTGGACCAGTTGCTTTATCCCCACGATGTGTTCCATCTAAAGTGATCGTGCCTGCAGACACATTTTTTAATGAGACAGGTGAATTATTTTGACCACCATTTAAGGTTAATGAAGGTTTATCATCAGTTCCTGTAGTATTTAACGTCACACTTGATTTTCCAGTATCCGCTAATTTCAGTTCTTTAAACTCTGGTTTTTCGGAGAAATTGATGACTAACTCATTTTTGCCGTTTGTATTATCTGCTTTAACATAAATATTTTTCGCAGATACCTCGGTATCATCCGCTTTTTCCCCTTTAATGGTTAGCTTAGTGCCTAAAGGACGCTTGATATCTGTATTAGCTGTATTACCTGCAAAAACCAGCCCTTCTTCAATGAGTTTGTTAGCCACATCAGCAACTGTTTTTGCGGTAACTAACGCTGTTGGTGTATCAGGGGTAAATGTTGTTTTATCACCTATTTGTGTAACTGAATTTGTGATATTACTTGTTACCGCTGTTATTTTCTTACTGTTTGGATCAACCTGAATGGTTTGACCATCGGTTCTGATATCCACCGTCACCGTTGTCTTTTTGTTATCGGTGTTGGTCACTATTAAATCCGTTGCATTACCATCAACAAACTCAACGGTGTCATAAGGTTTCACAAAATCCACATCTTCCACTTGACCATCTGCGGTTTTTGCACCCCTTACATTAAAGCCAGCATTTAAGAGATCACCCACGGTAGCAGCATGATTATTTTGATCCGCAATATTATTCGGTGCATCTTGTTTAGCTTCTGTATCAGCTGGTTGAGGTAGATTATGTGCTAGCCCGCCAATACTGCCATCATTCGCATTATTGTTTCCTAGATTGAGGTTTTTCGCCAGTTTTACTGTTAATGTGCCATTGGCATTAGATTCCACACCAATATTATGACCATTTGATAATTTATTAGTGTCTGTTTCACCGCCTTTGATCGTTAACTTCTCACCTAACTTACGAGGTGCCTCCGCACCAAAATCGCCCGCAAATGTTAAACCGTCATCCATGGTAGCAACTTGGCGTTCTTTTCCATTATCAGTAGTATAAGTGATGCGATTTATACCATCCGCAGGATCTGTTGTATCAAGCGTTTTCTTTCCTTTTTTGCTAGTAATTTTTAAGCTTGGCGTTTGCCCATTATTTGGCACGCCAGTTAAGGTGAGAGATCCATCTGTACCATCAATTTTAACACCAGCACTGCTTTTACCTGTTACATTCAGGCTTCCATTTGTGCCATTTGGATCATTTTTACCAAGTTCAATTTGATCTTTGGTGGCAATTTCATAGCCATCAGCAATTTGCTTAATTTTTATATTTTTACCTGCGTTAAGTTTGAATGTATCGCCTTTTTTGATCTGTTTATCGTCATCAGTATTCGTAGAAAGAGCTTCAAATTCTCCCTCGGTTTTTTCACCACTTAACATGAATGAATAACCGCTAATAGCATTATGTAAATCTTTTACGTTAATAGCGTTATTTGGGTTTGATGCGGCTACCGTTGCTAAGTCTTGATTACCTAAACCACTTGCAAGATTACTTAGAGATACTGGATCGTTATTATTCCCACCCACTAACTTAACCGTATTACTTGGGGTTGATGTATCAGTGGTTGCTGTATTCACATAAGCTAATGGCGTATCAATACGAATTTTATTTCCATTGTTTTCTTTTGTAATGCTTACTTTTGTTCCTGTACCATTGGCGAAATTCACCGTATCGCCATGCTTCACAAAATCTTTCGCAGTGCCATTTTCTTGTAAATTCCAGCCAGAATTTAGTACATCGCCGAGGGTTGCTGCGTGGTTTTTATTTGGCGTAACTGTGTTAAATTCAGGGGCTGACGTTGAAGTATTATTTTCATCAGGCGTTAAATTGCTTTTAATATTCGCCAATGTAGTTGGTTTCGTGCTCTTATTATCACCACTATTAATAGAAGCAATTACGTCTTCGGGATTAATTTCTACACTATTAGTAGATTGATCAGCTCTAACAAATTTCCCATTGTTTTTTTTGATTAATTTATTACCATATTTATCTGTATAAACCACTGGTGTTTGTGACGCTTCTACGACTTTTTGGGCATCAACATCAAACTTAACGACACTTTTTGTTTTTCCTGTATTTGAACCCACGCTGATTTTTGTAAAATTACCATCTGCAAATCGCACTTCATCACCACCTTTGACATCATCATCGCTGTTATTAAATGTAATGTCATCTGTATGCTGTATTTTACCGACTTTCCAAGAAATATTATTTATTGCTTTTGCTACAGTAGTTGCATTAACAAACTTAGCTCCATCATTATTTGGAACACTAACTTTGCCATCGTTAACATTCAAATCTGTATTCTCGACATTAAAGGTAATTTCAGTAACACCATCTACCTCTTGTTTTACATTGGATTGTGTATTTTTACCGTTTGTGAATTTAACTGTATTTCCAGGCGTTACTACACCTTTGGTTGCATTGTCATTATTAGTAATAGTGAAGCCTTTATTGATATATCCATTTAATCCAGAAAGTGCTGCACCAACATTAGTGAATGGTGATCCAGTGAGAAGGGTATTACTATTACCTCCTTGTGCTGATTCGCTTTTCCCTGTGAATAATTGATAACTAGGTGCGGTGATATTATTGTTAGAAAGCTGTGAGCCTCCACCTAAGTGTGCTGCAGTGGCTTTAGCTAGATTTGCAACAGTGTCAGCAACCATATAAAGCTGTGAGCCATTTACTGCATCAGTAGAGGTTGCAGTCATTGCTCCTGGTGCCACATTTACTAATTGGCGTTTGTGTGTAGTGTTACCAATAGAGACAATATCACCTTTAGCAACATTATCGTGACCTGCAAAATTTGAATAACCGATACCATTAACTGTTACATCGCGATGTTTTTCTCCCCCCTGAGTTGTACTACCTGAGCCAAGTATAACAGCGTTATTATATCCGCTAGCAATAGTGATGTTGTTACCCAAAGCTACTGCATTTGAGCTTTCAACTTTGGCATTATGACCTGCTGCAATTGCTTTATCTCCTTTTGCTTGTGCTGATTTACCAATTGCGATAGCTTGTGCATTTGATGCTTTACTTTCAAAACCTAATGCGATGGCTTGAGCTCCTGATGAATTGGCTCTTTTACCAATAGCAACAGCTTGAGCGTTAGATGAATTAGTTTCTTCACCAAGAGAAATGGAGGATTCACCGGAAGCTTTAGCAGCATAGGTTCCAGAGCTAGAGCCACCAATAGCAATGGACTGATTTCCACTTGCTTTAGTATGAGCACCAAGTGAAAGAGCATGTTCACCAGTGGTTTGGCTACCGTTACCGATAGATATAGACTTATTAGCAGATGCGTTACTGCTTGTCCCCATAGCAATCGTATAGTCTCCTTTTGCATAGGCTAAACGACCATAAGCCATAGAGTGAGTACCTTTAGAGGTTGCATTATCACCAATTGCAATTCCATAAGAGCTACTCCCCATAACCCAAGACTCACTACCTATCGCAATTCCTCCTAGTCCGCCGGGGGTGCCAGCATTTGCTGCTGCTTCAGGCTCTAATGTATATTTTCTTTCACCACCTTCTTGTGGAGGTGTTCCATCTCCTCCTGTTGTCGCACCATTACCAATTGCATATGAGTCTGCGCCAGCGGCAATTGTTGCAGAGCCATCATAATTTCCAGTAGAAATCCCTATTGCTAATGAGGCACTACCAAGTGCTTTTACATTGTGACCAATAGCAATATTTCCTGCACCAGCTGTCTTGCTATTTACGCTTTTTGCTATTGAGCCGACACCAATTGCAATATTACCCTTACCGCTGTTTGTGATATTTCCTCCTGCTTGTGTACTATTATTACCACAAGCCAAATCTTTATTATTATTTAGTGTACAAACATTTGTACCAACACCACCTCCAACAGTTGCTGAGTTAGGGAAACTTGGCAAAGCAAATAATAATGTGCCACTTGCAGTAATACTGATTAAAATAGTTTTAAGCAATTGACGTTTATCTGTTTGATTAGTGGATTTTCCGTGAGATTTAGTCAGCTCTGATACAACAATCCACATTTGAGTAGCATGATTCCAAATAACTTTAAATATTTTATTCATAATAACTTTTTCCTTAAAGTTCAGAGCTAATAGTGCTCTATTTTAGATGAAATATGGAGTAGAGAAGATACTATCCTTAGGTAATAAGTAAATTTAGGGTGAAAAACATACTATAAATCTTACCAAAATAGACAATACATTTAAATACATTGCATTTATTTGCATTAATATAATTAAAAGCTTACTGCACTTTTTATATAAAGATTTCATCACATACATAATATTTCTATCTTATTCTTGTGTTACTGTTATATTTTATGAGTTAATTTGAGATTGTTGATAGGAAGACTTTTAAAAATCAATGGGATGAAGCCATCTTTCTTATAATTCTTATAAAGTGAATATTACAAAATAAGGTTCAGAAAACGTATTGTTTGAGACATTTAATCAATATAACGCTTTATTTAAGGTGAAATATAGGATGGGGTAAGAGTGAATTGATAGGTCGTATTAATACATTAAAGTGCGGTCATTTTCTAGAAAATTTTAAATATCAGGGAACTTTAAAATAAGCTATGCTCAGTGTTAAATGTTCAATTAAAACCAGAGCCTAGATTTAATTCACTGTATACAAAAAGGGTATTGATGTGACTCAATACCCTTTGTTTATATCATTTTCTCATGATTACCATTGATAACCGACACCTATTGAGCCACCGAAGTCGCCACGAGTATTTCCGTTACCTTGAAGTTTCAGGATAACTTTACCGTTATCACTTGCACTTGAATAGCCCACAGCGATAGCGCTTTGACCTTTGAAGGTACCAGCAGATGCAGCAACCATTGATTTACCTGGTATATAAACTTGTGGTAAGCCAGCTGCTGCATTTGAGCCTGCTACACCAGCACGCATATTTTTATCTACAGTACCAATCTTACCGTTGATATCACCAAATTTTTCGATAATTGCACCACCGAGAGCATCAGTTACAGCATCGCGTAATTGGCTTACGTTTACAGCATCTGTTGGGTCAACACCTTTTGCAACGTTTCTGATACGAACTGGTGAGCCATCTGGTTTCGCTAAGTTCAAGTCGCCTTCTGGTGTTGCACTTAGTTTAGGACCAGCGTTACCGCCTACTTGTACTGTATTGAACGTAGGATCTTTACTTACTGTTACACGAACTTCACGTACGCCATCAGCACGAGTAGATCCAGTTACAGTTGCTAAGTTGTTACCACTTACAAACTCAATTGCATCTGCATTACGTACATCATCTGCATAGTTGTTGTCTTTAGCTCCTACGATGAAGCCAAGTTTCTTCGCATCAGATACGTTCAACGCATTGTTTGGATTTGAGTTAGCTAAATCAGCTAAGCCAGCTTTCGCTTTATCCATCGGTTTGGTCGCCGGTTTTACTGCTTGAGCTTCTTTTGCATTTGGTTTTAACACGCCATTTGTAAATTGATCTTGTGCATAGAATTTAGCTCCTGCACCATCTCCCACTTGAACAAGTATTTTACCATCATCACCAAACTTGTCTGTAATAGTATTTGTACCTGAAGCTACATTACCTAACACTGACGGTGCACCAATTTCGTTCGGTGCTGCCGTTGGATTAACTAAGTTTGTTGTTAACTCACTTGCAGGAACTTCTTTACCTACAGGGTAACCCGCATTATTCACTTTAAAGAACTTATCACCTACTTTCGCTACTGGAGAGCCATCTTTTGCGGTATAAGTAATTGGTAAACCAGTTACGTTATAGCTTACTTCAGTAATGTCTTGACCAGTTGCAGCATCACGTTTAGTTTCAGCTTTGGCTAATACATTACCGCCGTTAACGAAGTTAACTACATCATTTGGTGTCACTTTCTCAGTCTTCGCATCTTCAGTTGAGTTTGCATTCGCTGCTAAAGTAGATTTACCATTTTGTTTCACGAAGAAGCCTGATTTATTCACAGTTTGATCTAATTGGTCTTTATTAACCGCTTGATCTGGTTGTGTTGCCCAAGCTACGCTGTTTAAGTTAACCCCATCTTTGCCTGCAACGATTTTATCTTTCGCATCAAAATCTGCTTTAATTGCAGCAGCTCTTGCTTGATCTGCAACTTTTACTAACTCTTCAGTTGTTGCAGCTGGATTTTCTTTCAATTTATCAGCAATTGCTTTTTGTACCGCAACTTGAAGTGGATCTGCTACTGTGTAAGGGTTATTAGCAATGCCGTCTTTATTGATGCCATTTGTTAACTGAGCACCTTTATTAAGTTTAGCCACATCTTCAGGTTTTAATGCGTTTGCTTTAGATGCTGGATCTTTCAATGTGCCATCTGCATTTACTGCATCTTTCGCATAGAAGTTACCATCAACAGCCTTCGCATATTCGTTGCCTTTCGCATCGGTATATTTGAAGTCAATTGGTGAATCAACATCCATTTTCACAGTTGTGCTTGTTACAACTTTACCTGATGCATCCACTTTCTCAACTGTCGCTAATTTCACATTTAAGTTTTTACCTTCAGCATAGCGAAGTTCATCATTTGGATTTACGCGCTCATCTTTGCTTTCAAACTTATCAGCTGCAGGAACATCAGTTGCTTTACCTACTACAAAGCCTGAAGCTTGGATTGCATCACCTACTTGGTTACCAGTTACGAAACCAGCACCAGCATTGTCATTTTTAACAACAGTTTTTGGATCAACTGGTGTTGTATTTGCTTTAGGTTTGCCGTTTGGTGCAATGTCTTCTGCTTTATAATAATCGTTGCCAACTTTAACAAGTAGGTTACCCGTTTTGTCTTTTACATCTGTTGGAACAATTTCACCTGCTTGTAGAGAAATATTGATCTCTCTGATGTTATCTGTTGTTTTACCTGTCACTTTGATACCTGCGCCGCCAGTGAATTTCACTTCGTGTGCATTGCGTACATCATCTTCATAAGCAGTATCTTTACCAGCTTCTTTATCAGCAGAAATTACCCAACCAAGGTTTTTCGCATCAGCAACAGTAATTACATTGCTTGGTTTTGCATTATCTAAAGATGCTAAACCATTAAATGCAGATTTCGGATCAGCTGCTTTTGCTGGGGTAACATTGTTTGCAATTTCATTTGCTTTAACTTTACCAGTTGCTGGATCAAATTGATCTTGTTTGTAGTATTTATCTCCAACTTTAACTAATGGGTTACCTTTAGCATCTTTGGCACCATCTAAAACGCCAGCGCCTTGAGCAACATTGCTTAATACAGTCGGAGCTGTTGTGCTATCACCGTTAGGGTTGACAACGCTTGCAATGATGTCACCTGTATTAACAGGAGCTTTTAAGTCTGGTTTACCATCTTTATCAGCTTTGTAATAGTTGCCGTCATCGCCTTTAGCAACTTTATCACCATCTTTATTGGTGTAAACCACTGGCATATCGGCATTGCCAGCTACAGCATCAACATCTACATCAACACGAATAGTAGTTACATCACGACCATCTTTACGTTCAGTTGTCGCAGAAACTTTCGTGTTTTTACCATCAACAAAATCAACCACATCGTTTGGTGTTACTTTTTCAGATTTTGCATCTTCAGTTGAATTTGCATTTGCTGTTAAAGTTGATTTGCTGTTTTGTTTCACGATAAAGCCAGATTTATTGACAGTTTGATCTAACTGATCTTTATTCACCGCTTGATCTGGTTCTTTCGCCCAAGCAACATTGTTTAAGTTCACGCCGCCAGTGCCTTCGATAATTTTATCTTTAGCAGTAGGGTCTTTAGCAATTGCATCTTCTTTCGCTTTTGCAAGTTCATCTGCAGTTGCACTTGGTTTTTGTTTTTTGAGATCTTCAACCGCTTTAGTGATTGGATCCACTGCTGCATAATCTGGTGTATTTGCATCATTATCAGTTAATGCTGCGCCAACAGAGCCAGCTTTAGGAGCTTTAGCTGTTGCAGCAGGGTTTTTCAATGTACCATCTGGATTCACATCAGCTGGTTGATACCAGTTGCCATTATTCGCTTTCACTAATGGGTTACCATCAGCATCTTTCGCTGCATATGTAATTGGTAAATCCACATCAAGTTTCATAAAGGTATCAGTCACCACTGTGCCATCTGCATTTACATTTTTCACAGTCGCAATTTTCGCCATTGTGCCTTTACCATTAGTAAAGCGAACATTGTCGTTTGGATTCACTTTTTCTAAGGTATCAACAGAAAGTGCTTTAGATGCATCTGCAAACGCTTCAGTCGCTTTTGCATCATCTGCTAAACCAAGGTTCCAACCTGATTTTTGGATTGCTTCAGCAACTTTGTTACCAGTCACTAAACCTTTACCGTTGTTTTTCGCTTTGCTTGCGATGTCTTGTTCAACTGGTTTTGCACCTGCTTTAGGTTTACCTGTACTTGGGTCAATATCAGCCTTGTTGTAGAAGTTATTATCAACTTTGATTAATGTTTCGCCGTTAGGACCAACATATTCGTTGCTTGCAACAACATCGCCTTCGTTGATTGAGATCTTAATTTCACGAGCGTTGTTCTCTGTTTTACCTTCAACATTAATGCCTGTACCACCAACGAATTTCACTTCAGTTGTGTTACGTACATCAGCTGCATAATCGTTACCATTTGCAGAAATTACCCATCCTAAGTTCTTCGCATCAGCAACAGTGATAGCGTTTGTCGGATTTGAGTGTTCTAAATCAGCTAAACCTGCTTTTGCGGTATCAACTGGTTTAGTTACTGCAGCGCCATTTTGAGCTTCAACAGCACCAGCTTTCAATTTGCCTTTTTCAAACTGATCTTGTGCGTAAAGTTTGCCACCTACATTCACAAGTGCTTTGCCATCAATTGCTTTATCGGCAATAGTATTTGCACCAGCTGCTACATTGCCTAATTGAGTTGGTTTAGTCGCAGTACCATCTATATTCACTAAATTAACTTGTGGATTTTCGACCGCACTTTTCGTTTTATCTGGTGTGCCATTTGCATCAACAGGGTAGAATTTATTGTCATCTGCTTTTTTCACGATTGTGCCGTTAGCATCAGTGTAAACTGTTGCAGTATTAACTTTGATGGTGTTAGTTTTTCCATCAGCAGATACACCAATCTCTACAGTTGAACCTGTACCATCTGCAAAATTGATAGTATCAAATGGTTTTACAAAATCTTTTGCAGTGCCATTAGCTTGTAAATTCCAACCCGCATTTAACACGTCACCAAGAGTAGCAGCATTATTTAGCATAGTTTTGTTAAATGCAGCTGAAGAAGGATCAAATGCTTCTGGAAGTACTGTAGCTGTTGTTGGAGTAACTGGTTGTCCATTGATATCTTTTGTGCTGCTGTAAGTATTAGGTAAGTTACCTTTTACATTCGCTAATGTCATTGGATCAGTTGAGCTATTCGCGCCATTGTTCATTGATGCAATTACATCAGTAGCAGGCACGTCTTTTACAGTTGGATCTGTTGGTTCACCTTTAGCATCAACATCTGTGCCAACTACATAGAATTTACCATTCACTGATTTGAATAATTTTTTCCCTTCAACAGTTGTATAAACAACAGGGATCTCAATATTCGCAAGTAAGTTTGGTACGTTCACATCAACAGTGATCTCACGTACACCGTCAGCACCAGTGCTACCAGTTACGCGGGCCATATTTTTTCCAACGAAACGTACTTCGTTTGCATTACGTACATCATCTGCATAATTATTATCTTTCGCAGAAACAACCCAACCTAAGTTTTTCGCATCAGCAACGGTGAATACATTTGTTTCTGGTGAGCCATTCAAGTTAGCTAAACCATTGTAAGCAGCTGCTAAATTTGCGCCAAAAGTATTTGTATTATCAATTCGTGTTGATTCTGCCGCAGTAGCTTTATCGCCACGATTTGTACCATCAAGGGTAGTTGTACCAGCTGCTACATTTGTGATTGTGACTGGTTTGTTATTTGCGGTATTTAAGGTTAATGTTGGGGTATTTGTATCACCAGTTGTATTTAATGTAATCGCAGCTTTTCCAGCCTCAGCTAATTTCACTTCTTTAAATTCTGGTTTTTCCGAGAATTTGATGATTAGTTCATTCGCTTTATCGTTGGCATAAACATAAACGTTTTTATCTGTCGCATCAGTAACTGTTGGTTTACCACCGCGAATAGTCAGTTTTGTACCAAGATCACGATGTACAGTTTTACCTGCATTATTACCTACAAAATCCAAACCTTCTTTGATAATACTGTTTGCAGTTTCAGCAACGGTATTTGCTGTCACTAAAGCATCAGGCATTACTGGAGTAAAGGTTGCTTTACCATCAGCTTCTTGTACTGGAGTAATTGTGCTAGTTACTGCAGTTAATTGATTTTTAGATGTATCAACTTTAATTGTTTTACCGTCAACTTTGATATCAACTTTCGCTGTTGTTGTTTTATTGTCATTTGTTGTAACGATGAAGTCAGTTGCACTACCGTCAACAAATTCAACAGTGTCGTAAGGTTTTACAAAATCAACATTTTCAACATTACCATCAGCGGTTTTAGCACCTTTGATATTGAAACCAGAATTTAATACATCACCTACTGTTGCAGCGTTATTTGCATTTACGTTTGCTGGTAAATCTTGAGTAGCTAGGTTAGCGTTTGCTTCAGGTAAATTGTGTGCTAAACCACCAATTTTGCCGTCATTTGCATTGTTTGGACCGCTTAAATTAAGTTCTTTCGCTAATTTAACAGTTAAGTTGCCTTTACCATCAGAGCTTACGCCGATATTTGCGTTGTCTGATAATTTGCTACCGTCTTTTTGGCCACCAGTGATTGTTAATTTCTCACCTAATTTACGTGCTGAGTCAGCGCCAGTATCGCCTGCAAAGAGTAAACCATCGTCCATAGTTGCAACTTGACGTGTTGTGGTCGAACCATCTGCATTTTTAGTTACGTACACAATACGATCGATTCCATTTACATCTTTTGCTTCAAGCGTTGCTTTGCCCTTTTGCGCAGTAATTTTCACATCTGCTACATCGCCATTTACTGGACGAGAGATAGAGATTGAACCATCTTTGCCATCGATAGATACTTTAGAACCATCTTTGCCAGTGACATCAACTTTACCATCAACGCCGTCTTGGCCTGCTACAGATTTGCTACCTAAACTGATTTGATCTCTTGTTGAAAGTTCGAAACCGTTAGGAATCTGTTTGATCTTGATATTTTTACCTGCATTGAATTGTAAAAGTTCATCTTTAGTAATACATTTATCACCACAATTGTTTAAGCCTTCATTGTTAAACTCACCTCCATCAAGGGCTCTACCTCCTAATGCAAATGAGAATGCATTTTGCTTAATTGCATTATTTAGATCTGATACGTTAACCGCATTGGTTGGTGTTGCAGCAGCAGCTTCAGTTAATGTTTTACCTTCTAAACCACTCGCAACATTTTTTAGAATGACAGTCGTATTTCCTGTTCCTACTAATTGAACAGTGTTTGTTGGTGTTGCTTGGTCAGCTGGTGTTGTTGTATTAACGTAAGCTAATGGCGTATCAAATTTAATTGTCGTTACGCTCGTTGCTGTATCTGTATGAGTAGTAACTTTTGAACCTATCCCATTGATAAAGTTAACTGTATCACCGTGTCTTACGAAATCTGTTGGTGTGCTGTTACCTTGTAAATTCCAACCTGAATTTAGCACATCACCGATTGTTGCTGTATTCGCATTGTTCACAGTTCCAAAAGCCGGAGCAATAACAGTATTGTTATCTGTCGGGGTTAAAGTTCCCGTATTAGTTAAGGCACCTGGCATTGGTATTACTGGTGGCAAACTTGGTAAGGATTCAATATTCCCTCCAGTATTGAATGAGCCAAAATCTGGTAATGTATTTGTACCGCTGTTTGCAATATCTGTTATTGAACCAGAAATATTCACATTTTCATTATTTGATACAATATCATTACGATTAATATTTACGTTATTTTGGTCTAGTCTAATATCCGTTGTATTGGTATTAATATTGGTCTGATTATTAATTTCATTTCTGACATTAGAAGAAATATTTTGACCATTAATAACGGTAGTATTCACACTGCCTGTGCCACGACTAACATAAGAGTTCAAAGCATTTAATGCACTATTGACAGAATTAAGAGATGCATCATTTGTTAAAACATTGCGTTGGCTTGATTGTGTAGTTGTAGTGCGACTGGTTGTTGTCTGCGAATTATAGCTTGGGGTATGGCTAGTTATTGTTGTTCTTGAGCTACCACCCACATTCGTAGTATTTACTAAATTCGTTGCAATATCTGCCACATTAGACAATTGAATATTGCTAATTGGTTTTGTCACACTACTAGTTTGTCTTGATGATGAACCGTTTAATAATACTCGAGATTGAGAACTACGAATAGACGAGTCTTCCACAGACACTGTTGTCGTAGTAACTGTATTGCCACCTAGTTGAATTGATACATCTCGTGTTGCGTTAGCAAACGAATTAGAGTTGTAAGATGGGAACTTTACAATTCTCTGTTCAACAACATTAGGGGAGTTTTTACCTGCTGTTGTATTATTTCTTTCATTTCTGGTTGCTCTAGCTTCTTGACGAGTTGTTGCCGTAGTTAACGACGGAATGATTCTTTGTTGTTGAATAGAGCTATTGTACTGTCCTTCAAGTCTTTGTTGTGACACAGCTCCCGCTCTTGTTGTATAACTATCTCTGCTGTTACGGACTGTGCCAATCTCTGGCGCAAACGTAACTTTTGCTTGGTAAAATGTATCAAAATTTCCGTTAAATGATGCTGCAAAACTTGGGGATGCAAATAACAATGCACCTGTTGCCGTTATTGCAAGTAATGTAGCTGTTGGCGATTTGCGTTCATCTGTTTGACTATTAGATTTACCGTGTGATTTACTAATTTCTGACACTGCAATCCACGTTTGTGTTGCGTGGTTCCAAATAACCCTAAAGATTTTGTTCATAAATAAGCCCGTATCCCTTAAATTAATCAAATGAAAAATTCTCTATCTAGTTTTAGATAGAGAGTTGAGGTTAAAAATTGAATATAAAATGATAGAAAAGTTAGGCAGAATCTATATTAAAACACCTATAAAATAAAGGCTGGAGCTGGCAAATTACATTTTTTTACACTAGATGGAATAGAGGGATCTTTTTGTTTACAATATCTTTGTAAAACTGAAGTTTATATAAATTTGACTTTATAATAAAATTATTTTTGATTATTATTTTGTTTATTTAATTAAATCTAACTTCAAATAGAGTTAATTCATGTTGCTATGGATGGATGCTATAAAATGAAATTTTAAGAGAGTGGTGTACAGGGAAAATCCCTGTACAATCAATATATAAGGCTATTTTTTTGTTTCAGTTCTGACCCAAAGATCAGCATATTTTACAAAAGTAGAATGGGCAGAAAGAATTGCAAGTAATAATCCTTGCTTACCATCAAAAAAGCCAGCATTTAAGATATACATTTTTGTAAAGCAACCAATAGCATGTGTAAAGGCAGAGAATAAACTCCCTTTTTTACCTGCTTTTTCACGTTTTTCTGCCCACGCTTTGGCATAACCTGCCGATTTCACAAGATAGTGATGCATATCTTTATAAGTGTAATGCTCTAAATCACCACTAAGTTTCTCTACTTTTGCATTGTTTGGTATGATAACTTTTTCGTGTACTGGCTCATTATTGTACTGTGTAAATTTAGTTTTATATAAACGTAATACAAAATCAGGATACCAATTTGAATGGCGGATCTTGCGCCCGAATACCTCACTTAAGCGTGAAATTTTGTAAATTACATTTTCTTCATTTTTTTCAACCGCACTTTGAATAGATTGACGTAACTCAGGTGTCACTCGCTCGTCAGCATCTAGCCAAAGCACATATTCACTGGTTACATATTGTTGTGCGATTTGACGTTGTTTACCAAAACCTGGCCAGTCCGTGTTAGTATAAAATTTTGCACCAAATTTTAAAGCGACCTCTTCTGTATTATCTGTACTGCCTGAATCGAGAATAACAATTTCATCAACCCAACCTTGTATAGTTTTAAGACATTTTTCTAAATTTTCAGCTTCATTTTTGACAATCATTGCTACGCTAAGTGTCGACATACTTTTATCCTTTAAGTCTTGAGAACAACAGTTTATACTACATCCAGTTTTATTCATTTTAGCATAAGTCAATTTATTCTATGTTGCGTTTTTCTTATACTGTATTGATGTATTTACTTCAGCCATTAGTTGTGTTGTTTATGTTGGGGCGCAGTGTAAAGTCACCAAATTATCGCAAACGACTGAATGAGCGTTATGGATTTTATTGCGGCTTAAAACCTCCAAAGCCAAAGGGCATTGTCGTACATGCGGCATCTGTGGGGGAAGTTATCGCAGCTACTCCGTTAATTAAACGCATACAAAAAAAATATCCTGATTTATCTATCACTGTGACAACAGTTACGCCAACAGGTTCAGATCGCGTTAAAGCGGCTTTTAATGATAGCGTTTCTCACTTTTATTTACCTTACGATTTACCTGATGCCGTATTACGTTTTATCCATTTTATTCAGCCGAAAGCCTGTATTGTGATTGAAACGGAGATATGGCCAAATTTAATCGCTAGCTTGAAAAAAAGAGATATTCCTTTCATTATTGCTAATGCGCGATTATCTGAGCGTTCGGCAAAACGTTATGGTTGGTTTAAAAATTCCTTACGTCCTGTTTTTGATAATATCAGTTTAATTGCACCGCAAGATGATGTGAGTGGTAAACGCTATTTGGAACTTGGTTATTCTCCACAACGTTTACGATTGACGGGTAATATTAAATATGATTTGGTTGTCAGTCAGACATTACTAGATAAAATTCAACAGCTACACCAGTTGTGGGCAGCAAATCGTCCGGTGTGGATTGCGGCAAGCACGCATGAAGGTGAAGAAGAGATAATTTTGCACAGTCATCAAGCGCTATTGCGAACTTATCCTAATTTGTTGTTGATTTTAGTACCTCGTCATCCTGAACGCTTTAATATAGTGGCGGAATTAATTGAAAAACAAAAATTCACTTATGTGCGCCGTAGTGAAAATATTGCACCGTCTGAAACTACGCAAATTGTACTTGGTGACACAATGGGTGAGTTAATGCTGCTATATGGGATCTCTAATATCGCTTTTGTCGGTGGTAGCTTAGTAAAACATGGCGGGCATAACCCACTTGAACCATTAGCGTTTAAATTACCTGTGATTACAGGAAAATACACCTTTAACTTTCCTGAAGTGTTCACCAAACTGCTGTATGTACAAGGGGCGCTAGAAGTAAATGAAAGTGAGAAGGCACTGACAAGTGCGGTGGAAAAATTCTTAGATTCAAAAGAACTCCGCGAACGTTATGGTAATGCGGGGTATGAAGTATTAATTGAAAATCGTGGCGCATTGCAGCGCTTACTTGATTTATTAGCACCTTATTTAAGTCGATAATATGATTACTGTAATTTACCCAGGTACTTTCGATCCAATTACTAACGGACATCTTGATATTATTCAACGTACAGCACGCTTATTTCCAAATGTGTTAGTGGCGGTAGCATCAAACCCTAATAAACGCCCATTATTTGAATTAGAAACGCGTGTTGAGTTAGTTAAACAAGCGGTAGCGCATTTACCTAATGTAGAAGTTGTAGGCTTTTTAGATTTGTTAGCGGATGTTGTTAAAGATCGCAATATCAGTGCGATTATTCGTGGTGTGCGTAGTGCAAGTGATTTTGATTATGAATTACAACTAGCGCATTTAAACCGTTTATTAACGGATGGCGTTGAAAGTTTGTTTTTTCCACCTTCAGAACGTTGGTCTTATGTTTCTTCTACGATGATTCGTGAAATTCATCTTCACAAAGGTGATGTCAGCAAACTTGTGCCTGAGGTTGTGTTTCAAGCATTAGAAAAGTTAAAAAAATAACCGCACTTTAGCGGTTATTTCTCAAAGCACTGTAATTTGGGCGATTATGATACCTTCGTTTTATAGCCAGTTAATAAGGCTTGCCAATTTTCTTCCGTAAACTGAATCCCCATTCTGCCAATTTCTTTTTGGAAAGAACGGTATAAACGTTGTAAGTTCGATGTTTTCCATTTTTCACCCAATTTTTTACTACATTTATCAAAGTCGAGTAACCAAAATTGCATACCATTTTGGGTTTCTTGTAGCAAAATATTATGGGCATTTAAGTCTGTATGGCAGATTTGATGGTCGTGTAATCGACGAATTAACTCACCAATTTGATGCCAATGTCCTTGTCCTAAAGAATTGAGCCTTAAATAGCTTGTAAGATCTTTCGCATTTTCTACTAATTCAGTCAGTAAATCAGCGCGATAAAATCCCAAAATATTTTTTTGAATTCTTGCTCCGATTGGTTTTGGTACAGGAAACCCAGCTTGATGTAGTTGATGTAATAAATGAAATTCAGCCATACTGCGAGTTTTATTGCGTGACCAATGCCAATAATAATCACGATTGACTTTTCCGAATAAGCCTCCGCGATAATAGTGGCGAAGTGCTGTATTGACCCCGAAAATATCAGCAGTATTTAAGAACCAGGTTTTTCCTCTTCCTTTAGCAAAACCTAAAGTGCGGTCTTTTTTTTGCCAAAATTCTGGTTCGAAGAAGTAAGTTTGATCATCTTTGGGTTGATCAAAATGGAAGAGAAAAAGTCCATTTTTTGTTTCGATTTCAAGCATATTAAGATAAGAGAGAATCAGAGATAGCGAATAGCCACATTCTACTTTAAAATAACAAGAACTCCAAAATTTCGCTTGTCTAAGGATAGTCTATGGCATTATTTCATACTCCACCGAAATCGCTCTGCATATTGCGATTGTCTGCGATTGGCGATGTGTGCCACGCATTAGCTGCGGTGCAACAAATTCAACGTCATTGGCAAAATACGAAAATCACTTGGGTAGTCGGTAAAACGGAAGCACAATTATTAGCCGGTCTTCCTAATATTGAGTTGATTGTGTATGACAAAAAAACAGGCTGGAAAGGTGTACTGGAACTTTGGAAACAGCTGAAACATCAACATTTTGATGCGCTGTTAAATATGCAAACAGCATTGCGTGCCTCAGTGATTTCTTTAGGAATTAAAGCAACTCATAAAATCGGGTTTGGCAAACAGCGTGCGCGTGAAGGGCAGTGGTTGTTCACCAATAAGCGCATTACAGATCCGCAAAGTCCGCATGTGCTTGATGGCTTTATGGCATTTGTGGATTATCTTGGTGTGCCGATTGATACGCCAAAATGGCAATTAGCTATCAGTGATGAAGATCGCCAAGCGGTCGCACAATATATTGATCTTACGCGTAAAAATCTGATTATTTCCCCTTGTTCGAGCAAAAAAGAAAAAGATTGGTTAATTGAACGTTATGCTGAAGTTGCCAATATCGCCAATCAACACAATGTTCACGTGATTTTATGTGCCTCGCCGGCA
Source organism: Pasteurella dagmatis (assembly GCF_900186835.1). Lineage (NCBI taxonomy): Bacteria > Pseudomonadati > Pseudomonadota > Gammaproteobacteria > Pasteurellales > Pasteurellaceae > Pasteurella > Pasteurella dagmatis. Next base: position 1,551,106 of record NZ_LT906448.1, on the reverse strand, counting down.
AAACGTGAAATGGAAATGACCCAACAAATTAAAGCATTATGCAATTTTGAGCCAACGGATCTTTCTGGAAAAACTAACTTAAAACAACTTGTAGGATTAATTGGAATGGTAGATCTTGTGATTTCACCAGATTCAGGACCCGCACATTTAGCCACAACACAAGGCACAAATGTGATTGGTTTGTATGCTTATCACAATCCGTTCCGGACAGGCCCTTACAATAATTTGGCAAATGTAGTGTCTGTATATGAACAAAATGTGCAAAAAGAATTTGGTAAACCAAGTCGCCAACTTCCTTGGGCAACCAAGCTGAAAGGCAAAAATTTAATGGCAGAAATTCAAGTGGAAGATGTCGCCGCACAAATGCAAGCACTCAAATTATGGTAAAAGTGCGGTGCATTTTTTCACAGTTTTATAAGGTAAATTATGTTTGATAAAGTATTTTCTTGGTTTGAAAATCGCTTAAATCCCTATCCAAGTGCGCCACCAAGTACACCAAAAAAAGGTGTTATTCGCTTTATTTGGACCAGTATGAACGGTATGAAAGGGTGGATTTTTCTACTGGCATTTTTAAATATTGGAATCGGGATCGTTGAAGGCGTTGTATTTCAATTAATGGGGGTTATTGTTGATTGGTTGACCGAATACACACCTGCGATGTTGTGGCAAGAAAAAGGTAATTTATTGCTAGCAATGGCAGCTTTGTTACTATTCAGTATTCTTTGGTCATTTGTTGCATCAGCAGTACGATTGCAAACCTTGCAAGGTGTTTTTCCAATGCGTTTACGTTGGAATTTTCATCGTTTAATGTTGGGGCAAAGTTTAAGTTTTTATCAAGATGAATTTGCGGGACGAGTTTCTGCTAAAGTCATGCAAACTGCTTTGGCAGTGCGTGATACGGTGATGACACTGGCAGATATGATGGTATATGTTAGCGTTTATTTTATTACCTCTGGCATTGTACTTGCTAGTCTCGACAGCTGGTTGTTATTACCATTTATCGGTTGGGTTATTCTTTTCGGCATTATTTTGCGTATTTTAATCCCTAAGTTGGCGAAAACAGCAGAGCGTCAAGCTGATGCTCGATCGTTAATGACAGGACGGATTACAGATGCTTACTCAAATATTACAACGGTAAAATTATTCTCTCATGGCGCACGAGAGGCGGCCTATGCTAAGCGCTCAATGGAAGAATTTATGGTTACTGTACACGCACAAATGCGTTTAGCCACATCATTAGATATTTTGACTTATACTGCCAACGTATTATTGACTTTGAGCACTGCAATACTAGGAATTATTTTGTGGCAACAGGGGCACGTAGGTGTTGGTGCTATTGCTACTGCAGTTGCAATGGCATTGCGTGTTAATGGTCTATCTCATTGGATTATGTGGGAATCTGCCCGTTTATTTGAAAATATTGGTACGGTTAATGATGGCATGGAAACTTTAACTAAACCACATACGATTGTCGATAAACCACAAGCCCAACCTTTAGCTGTCACAAAAGGTGAGATTCGTTTTGAAAAGGTTGATTTTGCCTATTCTGCAGATAAACCATTGCTTCGTCAGTTTAATTTAACTATCAAAGCGGGCGAAAAAGTAGGGTTAATTGGGCGTTCCGGTGCTGGTAAATCTACAATAGTGAATTTACTCTTGCGATTTTATGAAGCACAACAGGGGAAAATTACTATTGACGGGCAAAATATCTGTGATGTGAATCAAGAAAGTTTACGTAGCCAGATTGGGTTAGTGACACAAGATACCTCACTTTTGCACCGTTCAGTGCGTGAAAATATTGTTTATGGTAGACCAAAAGCCACCGATGAAGACATGATTCAAGCAGCCCAGCGTGCAGAAGCAGCTGATTTTATACCGCACTTAACTGATGCAAAAGGGCGTACTGGTTATGATGCACACGTAGGTGAGCGTGGTGTAAAACTATCAGGAGGTCAACGCCAACGTATTGCTATTGCGCGAGTGATGTTGAAAGACGCTCCGATTTTATTACTTGATGAAGCAACAAGCGCTTTGGATTCGGAAGTGGAGGCGGCGATTCAAGAAAGCCTCGATAAAATGATGGAAAATAAAACTGTGATTGCCATTGCTCATCGATTATCAACAATTGCAGCCATGGATCGTCTCATTGTGTTGGATAAAGGTCAGATCGTAGAACAAGGCACTCACGCTGAATTATTAGCACAAAATGGGCTTTATGCCAAACTTTGGGCACATCAAAGCGGTGGTTTTTTGCCTGAGCAAACAGATGATTAAGCTGGATGTATGTAATTGTGATGATTGTCTAGCAATATTTCTTTTTTAGACGAAAAAAAGAGCGGTGTATTTTTAACGAGTTTTCACCGCTTTTTTATGATTCTAAGGCAATAATTGTTCTAGCGCCCAAAGCTCTTCTAGTTTCTCGCGACGACGAATCAAATGCACTTGCTCTCCATCCACCATCACCTCTGCGGTGCGAGAACGAGAATTGTAGTTTGATGACATACTCGCACCATAAGCACCCGCTGAACGCTGTGCAATATAATCGCCCTCTGCAATCGCTAAGGTGCGTTGTTTACCCAAGAAATCTGAGGTTTCGCAGATTGGGCCAACAACATCATAAACCTGTGGTTTTCGGGCTAAAGTGCGGTCGATTTCGATAATATTCATATATGCCTGGTACAATGCAGGGCGAATCATATCGTTCATTCCCGCATCGACAATCGCAAAATGGCGATTTTCGTTATGTTTTAGATATTCGACTTTAGTTACTAAAATCCCAGCATTAGCGGTAATCGCTCTGCCGGGTTCCAAAATAATTTCGAGATCAGGATAATCAGACAATTTTTCCAATAACGCCGAGGCATATTCTGTTGGGTGTGGTGGCGTTTCGTCTGTGTAAGTCACACCAAGCCCGCCTCCTAAATCTAAATGTTTTAACTGGATACTATCTTCTTTTAATTGTTTCATTAATACAATTAAGCGGTCTGTAGCATCTAAGAACGGTTGTAATTCTGTTAATTGTGAGCCGATATGGCAATCCATCCCAGTGATTTTAATATGGGGTAATTGGCTCGCTAGACGATAAACTTCACGGGCTTCATCAACGCTAATGCCAAATTTATTCTCTTTCAAACCAGTGGAAATATAAGGGTGTGTATGTGCATCAACATCAGGATTGACACGTAATGAAATTGGGGCAACTTTGCCTAATTCGCCTGCTACTTGATTGATACGATGTAATTCCGCAACGGATTCTACATTAAAACAGCGAATGCCCACTTCAAGTGCACGAGCAATCTCAGTTTCAGTTTTGGCTACACCAGAGAAGACGATTTTATTTGCATCACCGCCGGCAACCAGAACTCGTTCTAATTCACCTTGGGACACAATATCAAAACCAGAGCCTAATTTCGCCATTACATTTAAAATTGCGATATTTGGATTAGACTTTACGGCAAAACAAATTAAATGGGGGTGCTTTCCTAATGCCTTATCAAATGCGTGCCAGTGACGCTCTAACGTTGCACGAGAATAAATGTAAAGCGGTGTGCCAAATTGTTGTGCGATATGTATAACAGGCACTTGTTCTGCCATTAATTGCTGATTTTGATACTGAAAGTAATCCATAACTTACCTGCTGTTTTGTTATTTTTGGGTGGTTTGTTGCTGCGTTTGTTCTGGAAAATATAATGCACCCTTCACGCCGCAAGATGTGCTCAATACACAGATTGCACTTAAGAGAAAAAGAGAAACCCATTTTTTCATTTTATGATCCTTAATTGTTAAATTTAATTAACACTTTTTACCATTAAATCCGCCTTTGTGCTATCACAATAATGCGAAAATCTTTATAATCTTGTTTTTATGACGAGAGTTAAGAGGGATTTATGAACGTAGCTGAATTTCATCGAAATATTGAAAACATCTGGTCTCTTATTGAAGAGCAGTTAGAAGAACAAGATTGTGATGTAGATTGTGACACACAAGGCTCAGTATTCAGTATTACTTTTAAAGATCGCAGCCAAGTGGTAATTAACAAGCAAGAACCACTTTTAGAACTTTGGCTTGCAAGCCGTGCTGGTGGCTTCCATTTCAGTTTTAAGGATGGGGAGTGGATCAGCAGTGATGGTAAAAATTTTTGGATTTGTTTAGAAGAGGCTTGCAAGACTCACGGTGAATCAGTCAGCTTTAGCTAAGGATTGCATTATGTACAAAAAAAGTGTCATTTTGACTCTGATCATGACTGTACTTTATGCTAACCAGAGTGCAGCAGAAATTTCACCGACTCCCTATAGATCAAAAACAGAAGTTTTGTTAACCCAAAATACAGGTGATTTTATTGGGCTAATGGCTTATGAACAGAACTATTTGATGGGGACTTTTTCCAGCGGTAATTTTTTTGATCAATATGATACTCGCAAGGATGAAATCAAATTTAAAATTAGTGTGGCATTGCCATTCTGGCGAGGCATCTTAGGTGAAAATTCGGTTTTAGCTGGATCTTATACACAAAAATCGTGGTTTCAAATCAGTAATGTGAAACATTCCTCACCTTTCCGTGAAAGTAACTATGAACCTCAGTTATTTCTAGCATGGAAAACAGATCAAGAATTACCATTAGATTGGACCTTACGTGATTTTGAGAGCGGTTTTAATCATCAATCAAATGGACGCAGTGACGAAAAAGGACTTTCTCGCAGTTGGAACCGTTTGTATGTTCGAGCTTCGGCAACCAAAGGTAACTGGATTGTGGAATTAAAACCTTGGTGGCGTATCCCTGAAAAATCAAAATACAATGATAACCCTGATTTAACACGCTATCGTGGTCATTTTGATTTATCTGTCGGTTATCGTTTAGATGAACATCAATTCAAATTAACAGGGCATTATAATCCACTCTCGCAAAAAGGTGGGGTAGAAGCGAGCTATACGTATCCAATCACAAAACATATCGGTTTTTATGCGCAGTATTACAATGGATATGGTGAGTCTTTAGTGGATTATCAAAAAAATATTCAGCGCATTGGCTTAGGTATTTCATTAAATAATGTTTTCTGATGTTGTACAGAAGAGTGTGAATCAAAGTGCGGTCGATTTTTCGGAAATTTCCTTAAAACGGGTTGCGCTTAATGTGTTGCAATCTACTTTCGGCTATCAAAGTTTCCGCAAAGGGCAAGAAGAAGTTATTGAGTCTGCGTTAGCAGGCAAAGATAGCCTTGTCATTATGGCTACAGGGAATGGGAAATCCTTGTGCTACCAAATTCCTGCTTTGTGTTTTGATGGATTAACTTTAGTAATTTCGCCTCTGATTTCACTAATGAAAGATCAAGTTGATCAACTTTTAGCGAATGGAATCGAGGCGGATTACTTAAATTCAAGTCAAACTTTTGCAGAGCAACAAAACGTGCATAGTAAAGTGATGTCTGGCACGTTGAAATTGCTTTATGTTTCACCAGAAAAAGTGATGACAAACAGCTTTTTCCACTTAATTTCACACTGTAAAGTCAGTTTTATTGCTATTGATGAAGCACATTGCATTTCACAATGGGGACATGATTTCCGCCCTGAATATACTCAATTAGGTGGGTTAAAACATGCTTTTCCTAATGCACCAATCATGGCATTAACTGCAACAGCAGATCACGCTACTCGGCAAGATATTTTAGTGCATTTGAAACTAGAGCAACCGTATATCTACATTGGTAGTTTTGACCGTCCCAATATCCGTTATACCTTAATTGAGAAATATAAACCAATGGAGCAACTTTGCCGTTTTGTGCTAGGGCAAAAAGGCAAAAGTGGCATTATATATTGTAATAGTCGTAACAAAGTAGAACGAGTAGCAGAAAGTTTGCGTAATAAAGGTGTTAAAGCACAAGCCTATCACGCAGGAATGGAAACCACACAACGAGAAGATGTGCAACGTGCTTTCCAACGTGATGATCTGCAAGTAGTGGTAGCAACTATCGCATTTGGAATGGGGATCAATAAATCTAACGTACGTTTTGTGGCGCATTTTGATTTACCACGTAGCATTGAATCTTATTACCAAGAAACAGGTCGAGCAGGGCGTGATGATTTACCAGCAGAGGCAGTGCTTTTTTATGAGCCAGCAGATTATGCGTGGTTACATAAAATTTTATTTGAAAAGCCTGAAACTCCTCAACGCCAAATCGAAGAACTTAAATTACAGGCGATTGGTGAGTTTGCGGAAAGCCAAACTTGTCGCCGTTTAGTATTGCTTAATTATTTTGGTGAACATCGTCAACAACCTTGTCAAAATTGTGATATTTGTCTTGACCCACCGAAACAATACGATGGTTTGATTGATGCGCAAAAAGTGATGTCCACGATTTATCGAGTAGGGCAACGTTTCGGTATACATTACATCGTGGCTGTCCTGCGTGGTTTGAGCAATCAAAAAATTAAAGATCATCAGCACGATGAACTTACTGTTTATGGCATAGGTAAAGATAAAAGCAAAGAACATTGGCAATCAGTCATTCGTCAACTCATTCATTTAGGTTTAATTAAGCAAGTTTTTGATCACTTCAATACCACATTGCAACTGACTGAAAGTGCAAAACCTTTTTTACGTGGTGAAAAGCCACTTTCATTAGCAATGCCAAGGCTTTCTTCTTTACACGCCATTACTGCACCACAAAAAAGTGCAGTACAACATTACGATAAAGATTTATTCGCACGTTTGCGTTTCTTGCGTAAGCAAATTGCAGATAAAGAAAATATTCCGTCTTACATTGTATTTAATGATGCAACCTTACAAGAAATGGCACAATACCAGCCCACTAGTAATATTGAAATGTTACAAATCAATGGTGTGGGAAGTATTAAGCTTGAGCGCTTTGCTCAGCCATTTATCGCATTAATTCAGGAACATAAAGCTACATTAGCAAAAAATAGTAACCCATTAAATTTAGAGTAATTATACTTTTATTTTTATACATTTGATAAAAGCGGAATATTATAATTCCGCTTTTTTATCAGATTAAAGCGCAATGCGAGATTTGTTTTTTTCTAATGTTGCTTTGCCAATGCCCTGTACTTCCATGAGTTGTTCAGCTGCTGTAAAAGGTCCGTGTGCTTCACGATATTGCACAATGGCTTCAGCTTTTTTCGTACCAATACCAATTAACGCTTTTTGTAATTCAATTGCAGTTGCTGTATTGATATTCACTTGATCTGTTTGTGTTACGGTCTGTTGCCCTGTTGTTAGGTTTTGTTGAACAACTGTTTTTGCTTCTACGTTGACTGTTTCTGCCGATACGCTAGAGCTTGATAGTAAAGAAAAGCCAGCTAAAAGAGAAATTAAGAGCGGTTTAAATTTCATAGTTTTTTCCTTTTCAATTTGAACGTTATCTTGTTGAAAATTCAACGTAATGTACTTTCATTGAAATATGGAAATCTTGCTAGAAATTGACCGCACTTTTGCGATCTTGATCGTAAAAATAGAATAAGAATGCTAAAAAACAAAAAAGCAAGAAAAGACTTCTTGCTTTTTTGTTATAGAGATTTGTAATTAATTTACTTCGGTGATACGTAATTCTCTAGGCACTTCAAAGACTGTATTTTCTTCACATCCTTGTAATTCTTCTACACTAGTTACTCCCAATTCTTGTAAGCGTTTTACAACGGATTGTACTAATACTTCTGGAGCAGAGGCTCCTGCGGTAATGCCAATAGTATTCACATTTTCCAACCATTGTGGTTCGATATCATCTGCATCATCAATTAGTTTAGACATTACTCCCATACGAGAGGCGAGTTCAGCTAATCGGTTTGAGTTTGAGGAGTTTTTTGAGCCTACAACAATGACTAAATCGGACTGTTGCGCTAACTCACGCACTGCTTGTTGACGGTTAGTTGTGGCATAGCAAATATCGTTTTTACGTGGCCCTTGAATTGCTGGGTATTTTTGTTTTAAGGCCTCTATTACTTCGCTAGTATCATCAATCGACAATGTTGTCTGAGTCATAAAAGTGAGCTCATCTTCTTGTTTCAAACCTAATTTTGCGATGTCTTCTACGCTTTCCACTAAGAAAATTCCACCTTCTGGGTTGTCGTATTGACCCATCGTGCCTTCTACCTCAGGGTGACCTTCATGACCGATTAAAATAGCTTTTGTCCCTTTACGGCTTGCTCGTGCCACCTGCATATGCACTTTAGTCACTAATGGACAAGTCGCATCAAACACTTTCAGATTACGATTTTTAGCTTCTTGACGAACTGCTTGCGAAACGCCGTGTGCGGAGAAGATCACAATTGCACCATTAGGCACTTCATCAAGTTCTTCAACAAAAATTGCACCTCGTTCACGCAGACCATTTACCACAAAACGGTTATGTACAACTTCGTGGCGTACATAGATCGGTGAACCGTGAATTTCTAAGGCAGATTCCACAATACTAATCGCACGATCAACCCCAGCGCAGAAACCACGTGGGTTAGCTAAAATAATTTTCATATTCTGTTTTTCCTATTTGTTTTCTGGCGTGTTGTTCGGTTTTGTATTTTCACGATTTTTAAATGCATCTAACATTAACAAGCCTGCCCCAATAGAAATGGCAATATCTGCAACGTTAAATACTGGATAATGATAAATGTCCCAATAAAAATCAAAGAAATCTACAACAAAACCATGGTAGCTACGATCTGCCATATTACCAAGTGCACCACCAATAATTAGTGTGTATGCCGTATTTTGTAGCTTTTGTGTTGCGTTATTTTTGGCTAAGAAGTACAGCAACATTAAAGAAATGCCGATAGCTAATATAATAAAAAAGTATTTTTGCCAACCGTCATGATCTGCAAGAAAACTAAAGGCTGCCCCGTAATTGCGGACATAGGTTAAGTTGAACATTGGCAAAATATTGACACTGTCGTATAAATCAAAATTTTTAACCACTAGATATTTTGATCCTAAATCTAATAAAAAAGTAACCGCACTTATCCAAAGAAATGAAAGACCGCTTTTTGATTTTGTCATAAGAACCTTTAAAAAATAGTCAAAATGCTAGGGGCGAACTTAATTGTTCGCCCTTATAAAATTTGGTGCCTATTTGGCAAAAGGCAGACACAACGTCTGCCTTATCATTATGCAAAGTATCTTACTTCACCATTACCATTCACATTTTCATCACAGCGAGAGCAAAGTGATGCTTCATCTTTGCTATCAGAATAGTGCCAGCAACGTGGACATTTATGGTTAACAGAGCGTACAACTTTTACTGCTAGACCTTTCACTTCACCTTCTGCTACATCAGCTTCTACTAATGGTTTTACTTCTGCTTTTGAGGTAATTAATACAAAACGTAATTCATTTTGTAATTTGTTTAACAAATCAGCATAAGTATCGTTTGCGTAGATAGTGAGCTCAGCTTCAAGTGCTGAACCAATAGTTTTTTCATTACGTGCTTGTTCTAACACTCGGTTAATTTCATTACGTAATGTGATCACTTGTTGCCAGTAAGCATCGTTCATTTGTTCATTTGGATCTAAGGCGAATAAATCTTCATAGAATTCTTCTGTAAAGACGAATTCCGGACGCTCTCCAGGAATATATTGCCAGATTTCATCTGCTGTGAACGATAAGATCGGAGCGATCCAACGAACTAATGCCTCTGCAATGTGCCATAAAGCAGTTTGGCAGCTACGACGAGCCAGACTATCTGCTTTAGTGGTATATTGTCGGTCTTTGATGATATCTAAATAGAATGAGCCCATATCGATAGAACAGAATTTCATCAAACGTTGTACAACAGCGTGGAATTGGTAGTTATCGTAAGCATCTTTGATTTCATTTTGCGTTTGTAATGCACAATCGACTGCCCAGCGGTCTAGTACCATCATTTCTTCTGGTTTTACAAGATCACGTTTTGGATCGAAACCATTTAAGTTGGCTAATAAGAAGCGAGCAGTATTACGGATACGACGATAAGTATCACCTGCGCTATTTAAGATTTTGTGTGAAACAGCAATTTCACCTGTGTAATCAGTTGAGGCAACCCATAAACGTAGGATATCTGCTCCGTTTTTATTCCAAACCTCACTTGGTAGAATTACATTGCCAAGAGATTTAGACATTTTATAACCTTTTTCATCCACGGTGAAACCGTGAGTTAACACTTGTTTATACGGTGCTTTATTATCAGTCGCAGTGGAAAGCATAAGGGATGACATGAACCAACCTCGATGTTGATCAGAACCCTCTAGGTACATATCTGCTTCATTATTGTTAAATTCCGGACGATCTTTGACAACTGAGAAATAAGTAGAGCCAGAATCAAACCATACATCTAACGTATCTGGTACTTTTCTATATTGCTCAGCATCAGCTCCAAGTAATTCTTTTGGATCAAGATCCCACCAAGCTTGAATGCCTTTTTCTTCAACACGTTTTGCTACTTCTTCTACTAATTCTACAGTACGAGGATGTAATTCTTCAGTTTCTTTATGAATAAATAATGCGACAGGCACACCCCAAGTACGTTGACGAGAAATACACCAGTCAGGACGGTTTTCAACCATTTTTTCAATACGTGCTTGACCCCAGCTTGGAATCCAACGCACTTTCTGAATTTCGTTTAATGCTTGTTGGCGTAAGCCTTGTTTTTCCATACCGATAAACCATTGTGGTGTAGCACGGAAAATGATAGGTGTTTTGTGTCGCCAACAGTGTGGGTAGCTGTGTTTAATCTTGCTGAATTTAAGCATTGCGCCTACTTCTTGTAATTTTGCTACTACAAGATCATTTGATTCAAATACTGCTTTGCCTGCAAAGAATGGTACATCTGCTTTAAATTTACCGTCATTACCGATTAGACCAGCCATTTCGATACCATTTTTCATCGCAATCATATAGTCGTCGTGACCGTGATCTGGTGCTGTATGTACTAAACCTGTACCACCCTCAGTTGTCACGTGATCACCTAAAATAAATGGCACGCTGAATTCATAGAATGGATGGTTAAATCGTAACCATTCAAGATCTTGACCTTTTGCTTCGCCAAGTACTTTAAATGTTTCTACACTAGCAGCTTTGGCAACTTCTTCGACAAGATCTTTTGCTAAGATCACCCGTTCATCATTGAATTGTACTAATTGATAATCAAGGTTCTCGTTGATCGAAATCGCACGGTTAGATGGGATTGTCCAAGGTGTTGTGGTCCAAATCACGGCTGAAATAGTACCTGTACCTTTACCTTCAGCGTTAAATTTCTCTAAAACTGCATGAGTATCAACAGCACTAAAACGGACATAGATAGATGGTGATACCTTATCTTCATATTCCACTTCTGCTTCAGCAAGTGAAGATGCACAATCTAGACACCAATGAACAGGTTTTGAACCTTTATATAAATGTCCATTTTCTACGGCTTTACCAAAAGCACGAATAATATTAGCTTCGGTATGGAAATTCATAGTGAGATACGGATTATCCCAATCTCCTAATACGCCCATACGAATAAAGTCTGCTTTTTGCCCTTCTACTTGCTCTGCTGCATATTTGCGACAAGCTGCACGAAATTCAGCTGCCGAAATTTTTTCATTTGGCTTACCTACGATACTTTCTACTTTTAGTTCGATTGGCAAACCATGACAGTCCCAACCAGGAATATATGGGGAGTCATAGCCTAAAGCTGTTTTGGATTTAATAATAATATCTTTTAGAATTTTATTAACGGCATGACCTAAGTGAAGTGAACCATTCGCATAAGGAGGACCATCATGCAAAATAAAAGATTTTTTGCCTTTCGAAGATTGACGGATTTTTTGGTAAAGTTCTTTCTCATACCAATTTTTTAACATTTGTGGTTCGCGTTTAGCTAAATCCCCACGCATTGGAAAACCAGTTTCTGGTAAGTTAAGCGTATTTTTATAATCAACGGTCATTTTTAGTGTTCCAGATAAATCAAAATTAAAAATAAAATCGATTAGTTATAGCCTTTTTTTAAATAGATTGAAAGTAAAAGGCATAATTTATTGAAAAGAATTTGCACATTATACGAAAAGTGCGGTCAATTTTCGAAGATTTTTTGAAATCTGATGGATTTATTTCTTGGTAAATTACTTGGTTAAGAGAGGGTGTAATAAGTTGAGATATTTGGCAGTTTCAGGCTGTTCTTTTTCAACTAAAAGTATGAGAGAAATATCTCATACTTTTAGTTGAAAAAGGCTTTGGCAAACTCAACATCTTTGAGGATTTGTTGTTTGAGTTCATCAAACGACGCAAATTTTTGCTCATTACGGATTTTATGGCATAACTCAATTTCAATGCATTGCCCATAAATATCACGCTGGAAATCAAATAAATGTGCTTCAAGTAATTGAACAATGCCATTGATAGTAGGTCTGTTTCCAATATTTGCAACACCATGGAACATTTCGCCTGTTTTTAACCGCACTTTAATCACATAAACACCTTTAACCGGATTCACTTGGCGGTGTAATGGGATATTTGCGGTCGGAAAGCCAATCGTTCGACCAAGTTTGTTACCATGTGCAACACGTCCTAGAATACTGTAAGGTTTTCCAAGCATTTTGCTTGCTAACGATAAATCATCATTAGCAAGTGCCTCACGAATAGCTGTGCTACTAATACGTAAATTATGAAAGCAGTAGCTACGATTATTTTCCACTTGGAAACCAAGTCGCTCACCTGCTTGTTGTAATAATGAAAAGTCACCTTGGCGTTTAGCACCAAAACGGAAATCATCACCAATACTTAAAAAACGTACTCTTAGTTTATTGACTAACCAGTCCTCAATGAATTTTTCTGCGCTCAATTCGGCAAAATATTGGTTAAATCGGATACACAGTACATAGTCTACGCCAGCTTTAGCAAGCGCGTGTAATTTATCTCTCAAGCGCATTAGGCGAGCAGGGATGTCTTCACCCGTGAAGTACTCCCTTGGTTGAGGTTCAAACAACATCACTATTACAGGTAAATTGAGTTCATTTGCCTTTTTACGTAGGTGTTTTAAAATGGCTTGGTGGCCAAGATGAACACCATCGAAATTACCAATCGTTAGTGCGCAGCCTGACAAATTTAGAGGTAAATTGTGAATGCCTCGAATTAATCGCACAGCTAAAATATCCATTTAAAATTGTGGTTAAAGTAATGCCTAATTATAAGCAGAAATTTGTGAAATAGGGATCTTTTTTCGCTTGGTTTTTAGCCCTTAGTGGTTAAATGATATTTACGTATCCCCAGTAGCATAAGCATTCCAAGATACACAATCCCAGCAAGACTAATTAACCAAAATAACCAATGAATGCGATTAAGGAAACTCATTGCATTCCACTCCATTAAGCTCGGGCTGTTATACCAAACAATCCCTCCCATTACAGTGGCTGCCAATAAAATTTTTACTAAAAAGACCGCACTTTTACGGCTAAAGTGATAAACATTGCTTTTCGCTAATCCACGATAAAGTAAATAAGCATTTAAAGTTGCCGACATTGCTGATGCCATCGCTAACCCCACATAGCTAAAGGGTATTGCAAGTAGATTAAAGCCCATATTACTAATCATTGCGATAATCCCGATTTTTACGGGCGTTTTTGTATCTTGTCGTGCGTAGTAACCGTTCGCCAAAATTTTGATCAGCATAAAACTTAATAAACCAGCGTTAAATGCCCAAAGAGAAAGTGAGGCTGCTTGTACATCATCTAGACCAAAATTACCTCGCATAAATAGTACTAATAATAGTGGTTGAGCGAGAATTGCAATTCCTACCATAGCGGGCACACCGAGTAATAAAATCATTCTTACCCCCCAATCTAAAGTGTTGCGAAAATCTACTTCGCTTTGTGCTGAGTTGTCGTGACGGCTGACGTGATGACGAGCAAGAGTAGGCAAAATGACTGTGGAAATCGCAATGCCGAATAGGCCGAGTGGGAATTCAAGTAAGCGGTCAGAATAATAAAGCCAGCTGATTGATCCAGTCATTAAAAAACTGGCAATTAAAGTATCTAACAATAAATTGATTTGGCTGACGGATACACCAAATAATGCTGGGATCATCAACGTGCGGATTTTTTTTACTCCTTCATCATTCCACGCCCATTGAGGTTTGACCAATAAACCAGCTTTTCTCAGAAAAGGAATTTGGAATAAAAATTGTAATAATCCACCAATAAAAATGCCAATCGCAAGTGCAAGATCAGGATTATCCATTCGTGGTGCGAGGAAAAGTGCGGTACAAATCATAGCAATATTGAGCAACACAGGTGAAAATGACATTACACCAAATTTACCTAATGTGTTGAGAATAGCGCCAGAAAGGGCCACAAAAGTCACAAACCATAAATAAGGGAAAGTTATTTTGAGTAACAAAGAAGCTTGTTCAAATTTTGCTGCATTTGGACCATCATTCATCCAATCAATAAACCAACCTGTACCAAAAATCGCAGCAACAATTGGGGAAAATAGCATTGCGAGTGCAGTCACAATAGTGACTAATCCGCCTAAGGTGCCTGATACTTTACCGATAAATTCTCGGGTTTTATCAATATCACCACTTTTTTGATATTCAGCTAGGACTGGGACAAAGGCTTGTGAAAAGGCGCCTTCGGCAAATAGGCGTCGTAGGAAATTAGGAATCTTGTTGGCAAATAAAAAGACATCGGCAGCAACACCTGCACCTAATAAATTGGCGATCACGACATCACGGACTAATCCTAAAATACGTGATAGTAAGGTCATTGTGCTGACCACAATTCCTGATCTTAATAATCCTTTGCTCAAAATAATGTACTCAAATTCGTTGTTGGTTTGAAGAAAATTTGCCTAATTGTATAGAAATTTTGTTTTTACGCTATATTCTAAGCGAAAAAACTGTTAAAATCTCGCCCACATCGTTTGGTGAGTCTATCTTGAGAGTGCTTGATTGATACAACGATGCTTAACTTTCGGTTGTGTCTCACCGAAATCAATAACAAATTTTCAGTGACAAAAACAATTAGTCATTGACAAAAGCATAGAAAATAGGCATATTTTACGCCTTTAATTTATCTCGTTTACTAACAAATAATTTTAGGAGTTTGACCTTGGCTAATATCAAGTCAGCTAAAAAACGTGCGGTTCAATCAGAAAAACGCCGTCAGCACAATGCAAGTCAACGCTCAATGATGCGTACTTATATTAAAAAAGTTTATGCAGCAGTAGCAGCTGGTGATAAATCAGTAGCAGAAACTGCATTCGTAGAAATGCAAAAAGTTGTAGACAGAATGGCTTCAAAAGGTTTAATCCACGCTAATAAAGCAGCGAACCACAAAGCTAAATTATCTGCACAAATCAAAAAATTAGCATAATTTTTAGATTTTAGATAAAAAAACCGCACAATAAAGTGCGGTTTTTTATTGCCAGTTTTTGGGTATCACTATTTATTAAAACGTTTACGACGGCGGTGATAGTTTATTTTACTGACAGTTGTTTTCAATGGTTTGAGCGGTTTGTTTTCTATCTGTTTACGATAAGCACGGCGATAATGACTCAAAAAATAATGGACTGAGCTTGCAAGTAATACGCCAGCAAGGAATACTATAATAAGTTCGCCATAAAGCTGGTGGAAAATCTGATTGATTTTATTTTGTGTGGTATTACCGTATTTTGTATCAAAAGTAATACGCAAGAAGCCTTCAATGCCATTGGATGAATAAATAGGTTCAACAATTTGCTGTGTATTACTATCTCTTGTACTTTCTTGGTTTAACCCTAATGTGACACGTAAATTTTTGGATTGGCTCGTTTGTGCAAGTAATTCTCCATTATTGGCATAAATTGCTGCATCTAAAACAAATTCTTCTTTTGCAAACGTGTCTAGGTTTTCTGTCAATTTTTCTGCTTTGGCATTGTTCACAAGTAACATTGAAAACAGGTTGGCTTGCTGTCTCACCAAAAGGTGAGAAAGGTTAGATACTTGGTTCATGCTTGCTAGTTGTGAGCCAAGTTTAAACTGTTGAACACCAAATAAGATCACTGATAGTGTTGCAACACAAAATAGAATGATCGTTGAGATCATTGTTAATTTAATGAATTTTTCTTTGTTTAAATGCAAGTTATTTTTCCCTAAAAATTAGTAAATAGGCTAGAATATCGCCATGTTATTTTTTAGACGAAACACAATTTACAGGATTTTTTATGCAAACACAAAATCTTGCGACAATTACGCAATATTTTTCTTCATTTCCTTCGTCATTTATGCCTCAAATATCCTTACCACAAGGTGATAACTATTTTATTTTATATGGAACAACTCTCAACCTCAGTGCTCTAAATCAATTTCAACAAAAGTGCGGTAAAAATTTTGCAATTTTAGACGCTTGGAATGTGTTACAAAATACAGTAGTGCTGTTAAAAGGGAACTGGGATGCACAATTTTTAGCCTATGCACATGAAGTATCACTTGATCTTGCTTTACTGGATTTTACACCGAGTTTAGAAAATGCAGGCTTGTTAGTGATGGATATGGATTCAACCGCTATTGAAATTGAATGTATTGATGAGATTGCAAAATTAGCAGGTACAGGTGAATTAGTCTCTTCGATTACAGCACAAGCAATGCGTGGCGAATTGGATTTTGAGCAGAGTTTACGTTATCGCGTAGCTACGTTAAAAGGATCACCCGAAACCATTTTAGCTAAGGTTCGTGATAATTTACCATTAATGCCAGGCTTAGTTGATACTTTACAAGAATTACAAAAATACGGTTGGAAAACTGCAATCGCTTCAGGTGGATTTACTTATTTTACTGAATATTTAAAAGCACAATTAAAGCTTGATTATACCGTTGCGAATAATTTTGCCATTGAAAATGGAATTTTGACCGGTGAAGTCGTAGGCGATGTTGTTGATGCACAGTACAAAGCACGTACTTTGCAACATTTAGCGCAGCAATTTGCAATTGATTTGCAAAATACAGTAGCAATTGGTGATGGTGCAAACGATCTTGCTATGCTTGGCATTGCAGGCATGGGCGTTGCGTTACACGCAAAACCAAAAGTACAACAACAAGCTCAAATTGTGGTAAACTTCGCAGACTTTAGCGCACTATTATGTTTATTGAGTGCGAATGATAAATTACGTAAAACAAATAAGGAATAATTATGCCTTCTTTTGATATTGTTTCTGAAATCACTCTTCACGAAGTGCGCAATGCAGTTGAAAATGCAAATCGTGAATTAACGAATCGTTGGGACTTCCGAAATGTTGAAGCTTCTATTGAATTAAACGAAAAAAATGAAACTATTAAAGTTTCAAGCGAATCTGATTTCCAAGTGGAGCAGTTAGTTGATATCTTACGAAACGCCTGTATTAAACGTAGCATTGATTCTAGCTCATTAGATATACCAACTGAATATGAGCATAGTGGTAAAACCTATAGTAAAGAAATTAAACTAAAGCAGGGGATTGAGTCAGATATGGCGAAAAAAATCACCAAATTAATTAAAGAATCTAAATTAAAAGTACAAACTCAAATTCAAGGCGAACAAGTGCGTGTGACGGGTAAATCAAGAGACGACTTGCAGTCAGTGATTCAATTGGTGAAAGGGGCTGAATTAGGTCAACCATTCCAATTTAATAATTTTAGAGATTAATACATTATTATTAACTAGAATTAGAAAACACAGAAGCCGAGCAAAATGCTCGGCTTTATATATTTTATAATGAAATCAATTATTTTGACATTACTTTGAAGAAACGTAATAAGAAAATCAGTACACTTGCGCCGAGTACACCAAACAATAAACCTGTTAAGCTGAAGCTACCCGCAGAGTGTGCAGCACCGATACTTAATACATCACCAAATATCCAGCGACCAAGTGATGAGCCAATAATACCGATAATGATATTCATTAGTAGCCCCATATCACTTTTCATCACTTTTTCTGCAATCCAACCGATTAAAGCACCTACGATAATAGCTGAAATCCAACCCATATTTTTCTCCTTATGAGTATGTGTATATAAAATAAAATCAGACTCGATTTTAAAAAGAAATTGTATCGTCATTAAGTAATGTTTGAGGTTATTTTCACCATTTAAGACATTTCTTAGACAAAAACAACATAACAGATTTTAACGTAAATGCAACAAATTCGACTTAAAAATAGACAAAATGTCACTTGGTGTTTATTTTTTAAGCGGATTTTGTGTATTTGTAATGTTTCCACGGTGGGTATGAGCACTAGTTTGATATAAGCATATAGGTAAGATAAAAAATGAGATTTTATAAAAATTCACCGCACTTTAGGGCATTAAAGTGCGGTGAGTTTCTATGAGATTTTGATAAAATTATTTATTTAACTTCGCTTTATAAGTTGGGTTCATCAAGTTCTCGACAGAAAGAATATCATCAAGTTCAGCTTCAGTGAGTAAGCCTTTTTCGAGCACAACCTCTTTCACACCACGACCTGTTTTCGCACATATTTTACCCACTAAGTCACCGTTATGGTGTCCAATAAATGGATTTAAGTAAGTAACGATACCGATTGAGTTAAAGACGTAGTTTTCACATACTTCTTTATTTACAGTAATACCGTCGATACATTTATCACGTAAATTGACACAAGCATTGCTTAAAATATCAATTGATTCGAACATTGCTTGACCAATTACAGGCTCCATTACGTTGAGTTGTAGTTGTCCTGCTTCTGCTGCAAATGTAATAGTTGCATCGTTACCAATCACTTTAAAGCACACTTGATTCACTACTTCTGGAATTACTGGGTTGACTTTCGCTGGCATGATTGAAGAACCTGCTTGTAATTCTGGTAAGTTAATTTCATTTAAGCCAGCACGTGGACCAGAAGAAAGTAAACGTAAGTCATTACATACTTTTGAAAGTTTTACTGCAGTGCGTTTTAATGCTCCATGTACCATAACGTAAGCACCACAGTCAGAAGTTGCCTCAATCAAGTTAGTGGCTAATGTACAAGGTAAACCTGTTACTTCAGACAGGTATTTTACCGCTAATGGTGCATAGCCTTGTGGTGTATTTAAACCAGTACCAATTGCAGTAGCCCCTAAGTTGACTTCTAGCAATAATTCAGCGGTACGGGTTAGGTTACGCACTTCTTCATCTAATAAGACAGAGAATGCTTTGAATTCTTGACCGACAGTCATTGGAACTGCATCTTGTAGTTGAGTGCGTCCCATTTTTAGAATGTGAGAAAATTCTTTCGCTTTATTTTCAAAACCTTGTTGTAAATAAAGGACTTTCGCCACGAGTTTCATAATGCTGTTATATACCGCAATACGGAAACCAGTTGGATAAGCATCATTCGTTGATTGGCTAGCATTTACGTGATCCATCGGATCAAGATATTGATATTCTCCTTTTTTATGACCTAAGAATTCTAAAGCTAGGTTAGCAACTACTTCATTAGTATTCATATTGACTGAAGTACCTGCACCACCTTGATAAACATCAGAAGGGAATTGATCTAAACATTTACCTGTAGTGAGGATCTCATCACAAGCTGAAACAATTGCTTTTGCTATTTTATCTGGAATTGCACCTAATTCGCCGTTAGTTAAGGCTGTTGCTTTTTTTACCATCACCATACCACGGACAAATTCAGGAATATCTGAAATCACCGCATTTGAAATATTAAAATTTTCTACCGCTCTTAAAGTATGAATGCCCCAATATGCATCTGCTGGTACATCACGTTCGCCAAGTAAATCGACTTCTTTTCTTGTTGCTACCATTTTTATCCTCCATTTCGAGTGCTAAATATATTATTTGCTTATTATAGGAAAAAGACCTAGTTAAATATTTGATCAACGTCACATTTTTACCCCATCACCTCAAGACATATTTTTATATTTCGGATTACTTTTTTTAATCCCAAATCAGAGTAGGGTAAAGGCAAACGGTTATATATAAGTCATCAACATTGCAAAAATAGATAGAAAATAATTTGATCTTGTTAACAATTTGTTAAAAATTTTATTTTGGTGTTGCAAAGTTCATGCTAAATTTAATTCGTGCAAAAAAACATCAAATTATTTGTGCCAAGTAGAATATAGAAGGATTAAATATGAAGACAACTCAACAAAAAAAGGGTAGTAAATTTCTTAGTACGGTGGAATGGCTAGGAAATATGTTGCCACACCCAGTAACGCTTTTTATGATCTTTATTGTGTTACTTTTAATTTCTTCCGCACTAGGTGAGTATTTTGGTTTAGCCGTGCCAGATCCACGCCCTGAAGGCGCTAAAGGTCGTGCCGCAGATGGTATGATTTATGTCGTCAGCTTACTTGATGCTGAGGGTTTGAGTAAAATTTTAACTAATTTAGTGAAAAACTTTACTAACTTCGCACCATTAGGCACGGTATTAGTGGCTTTATTAGGGGTTGGCATTGCAGAGAAATCTGGGCTTTTATCCGCAGTAATGCGTTTGTTAGTGACAAAATCACCACGTAAATTAACCACATTTACCATTGTGTTTGCAGGTATTCTTTCTAATACCGCCTCTGAATTAGGTTATGTGGTATTAATTCCATTAGCAGCAATTATTTTCCATTCATTAGGCCGACATCCATTAGCCGGTCTTGCAGCCGCATTTGCTGGGGTATCAGGTGGTTATTCGGCTAACTTATTATTGGGAACAATCGACCCATTGTTAGCGGGTATTACGCAACAAGCTGCACAAATTATTGACCCAACTTATACCGTAGGCCCTGAGGCAAACTGGTTTTTTATGGCAGCGAGTACGTTTGTGATAGCTTTCATTGGTTATTTCATTACTGAAAAAATCGTTGAGCCACAACTTGGGCCTTATAGCAGCACACTTTCACAAGAAGAGATCAATTTACAACATTCAAATGAAGTTACCCCACTTGAGCGCAAAGGTTTAGTTTATGCGGGTGTGGTATTCCTTGTAATTTGTGGATTGCTTGCTTGGACAGTCGTACCAGCTGATGGTATTTTGCGTGATCCAAAAACAGGTTTAGTCACAGGTTCTCCATTCTTAAAATCGATTGTGGCTTTCATCTTTATTTTATTTGCGATTCCAGGCACAGTGTATGGTGTCGTCACTAAGAGTATCCGCAGTGAGAAAGATGTGGTAAATGCGATGGCTGAAGCAATGAGTACATTAGGTTTATATCTTGTGATTATCTTCTTTGCATCACAATTCGTTGCCTTCTTTAACTGGACGAATATTGGTCAATATATTGCAGTAAAAGGAGCGAATGCTTTAAATGAAATGGGATTACATGGCGGAATTTTATTTATGGGTTTTATCTTAATCTGTGCATTGATTAACTTAATGATTGGTTCTGCATCAGCACAATGGGCGGTGACTGCACCAATTTTCGTACCAATGTTAATGTTGACAGGTTATTCACCAGAAATTATTCAAGCTGCGTATCGTATTGGTGACTCGGTGACTAATATTATTACACCAATGATGAGCTATTTTGGTTTAATTATGGCAACCGTGTTGAAATATAAGAAAGATGCTGGTGTAGGAACAATGGTATCAATGATGTTACCGTACTCAGTGTCATTCTTAATTGCGTGGTCATTATTGTTCTTTATTTGGGTGTTCGTATTGGGGCTGCCAGTTGGGCCAAATGCACCGATGTTTTATCCAGCACAATAGTGGTTTTTACTTAATTCATAAAGCTCGCATTGATTGTGAGCTTTATTGTTTTTATTTTCTTACAAAGTGCGGTTGAAATTTGAAGAGTTTGCTACTATTTATAGTAAACTAAACTACATGACTTTTTACTCTTTAGGATATCACAAAATGCCTTTAATTCTATTTCTGATTAGCGTGTTTTTATTTATTTACCTTGAGTTATCTTTATTGGTGTGGATTGGCTCAAGTATGGGAGTATTGGGATTAATTATTTTATTAATCTTATCCTCTTTAATTGGAATTTTTATGATTCGTGCACGTGGTTGGTATACTTTATTGAACGTGCAGAAACAACTTTCTCAGGGCGAAATTCCCGCACGTTCATTGTTAAAGTCAGGCATTTGGATTGTGGCTGGTGTACTTTTCTTTATTCCTGGTTTTTTAACAGATGTGATGGGATTATTACTTTTAACTACCCCAGCCACTTATTGGATTGAGTCATTCATTAGTCGAAAAATTCGTTTTTTTAGTAGTAAATTTTTTACCAAAAAGCACCGCACTTTTAACGAAACAGACGAAGTATTTGAAGCAGAATACGAAAAACAAGTGGATGATGATAAAAGAATAAAATAATTTTACTTTTACCCTTGAAACCTAAAAAAGCTCCCACATATTAGGGAAACGTTTAATTTTCATAACACATTTTTTATTAAGGAGTAATTCAATGAATATTCGTCCATTACACGACCGAGTGATCATCAAACGTGAAGAAGTTGAAACCAGATCAGCAGGCGGTATCGTTCTAACAGGTTCTGC
The DNA here is from genome assembly GCF_900186835.1 of Pasteurella dagmatis. NCBI lineage: Bacteria > Pseudomonadati > Pseudomonadota > Gammaproteobacteria > Pasteurellales > Pasteurellaceae > Pasteurella > Pasteurella dagmatis. The sequence goes on along the minus strand of NZ_LT906448.1, from coordinate 1,528,675 downwards.
TGCAACTAAATCAACACGTGCAAAAGTATTAGCTGTTGGTAAAGGTCGCATTTTAGAAAATGGTAGTGTTCAACCATTGGATGTTAAAGTTGGCGATACTGTGATTTTCAATGACGGTTACGGCGTGAAAGCAGAAAAAATCGATGGCGAAGAAGTATTAATTATTTCTGAAAACGATATTTTAGCGATTGTAGAATAAGAGAAGGAAGATAAAAAATGGCAGCAAAAGATGTTAAATTTGGTAATGATGCACGCGTAAAAATGTTAGCGGGCGTGAATATCCTTGCAGATGCAGTAAAAGTAACATTAGGCCCTAAAGGTCGTAACGTTGTTTTAGATAAATCGTTCGGAGCACCAACAATTACTAAAGATGGTGTGTCAGTTGCACGTGAGATCGAATTAGAAGATAAATTCGAAAATATGGGCGCACAAATGGTAAAAGAAGTTGCTTCTAAAGCTAATGATGCTGCTGGTGACGGTACAACGACGGCAACAGTATTAGCACAAGCTATCGTAAATGAAGGCTTAAAAGCAGTTGCGGCAGGTATGAATCCAATGGACCTAAAACGTGGTATCGACAAAGCTGTTGCAGCAGTAGTGACTGAGTTAAAAAACCTATCTAAACCTTGTGAAACCTCAAAAGAAATTGAACAGGTTGGTACGATTTCAGCAAACTCTGACAGTGTCGTTGGACAAATCATCGCACAAGCAATGGATAAAGTAGGTAAAGAAGGTGTTATCACTGTTGAAGATGGTACCGGTTTAGAAGATGAATTAGCTGTTGTTGAAGGTATGCAATTCGATCGTGGTTACTTATCTCCATACTTCATTAACAAACCTGAAACTGCAACGGTTGAGTTAGATAACCCATTTATCTTATTAGTAGATAAAAAAGTGTCTAACATCCGTGAATTATTACCAGTATTAGAAGGCGTTGCGAAAGCAGGCAAACCATTATTGATCATTGCAGAAGATGTTGAAGGAGAAGCGCTTGCAACGTTAGTTGTAAATACAATGCGTGGTATCGTGAAAGTAGCAGCAGTGAAAGCACCTGGTTTTGGTGACCGTCGTAAAGCAATGTTACAAGATATTGCTATCTTAACTGCTGGTACTGTGATTTCTGAAGAAATCGGTATGGAATTAGAAAAAGCAACGTTAGAGGATCTTGGTCAAGCCAAACGTGTTGTAATCAACAAAGACAATACTACGATTATTGATGGTATCGGTGATGAAGTTCAAATCCAAGCTCGTGTCGCGCAAATTCGTCAACAAATCGAAGAGTCTACCTCTGACTACGATAAAGAGAAATTACAAGAACGTGTAGCGAAATTAGCTGGCGGTGTAGCTGTAATTAAAGTTGGGGCAGCAACCGAAGTTGAAATGAAAGAGAAAAAAGCTCGTGTAGAAGATGCACTACATGCAACTCGTGCAGCCGTTGAGGAAGGTATTGTTGCGGGTGGTGGCGTTGCATTAATTCGTGCAGCAAGCAAAGTTGCGAGCCTTCAAGGTGATAACGAAGAACAAAATGTAGGTATCAAACTTGCATTACGTGCAATGGAAGCACCATTACGTCAAATCGTAACTAATGCAGGTGAAGAAGCATCAGTAGTCGCAAGTGCGGTGAAGAATGGTGAAGGTAATTTTGGTTATAACGCAGGTACTGAACAATATGGCGATATGATTGAAATGGGCATCTTAGATCCAACTAAAGTGACTCGTAGTGCATTACAATTTGCAGCATCTGTTGCAGGTTTAATGATCACTACAGAATGTATGGTGACAGATTTACCAAAAGACGACAAAGCTGACCTAGGTGCAGGCATGGGCGGAATGGGTGGAATGGGCGGTATGATGTAACCCCTCCCCAATAAATTAAAAAGGATTGAGTTTCGGCTCAATCCTTTTTTATTATGCTCTTTTAACAAGTAAACCTAAGTCTTTATTTTCATCACAAGAGTGTAATTGTGAGTTTAAATATTGTTCTACTAAGTTGGAAATATATTTAACTTTATCTTTATTTGTTACCATAAAACCAATCGGTAAAGTAACTGGATAGGAAGGTGATTTTGTATGGTAACAAACCACTGCAAATTTATCTTCTAAAAACAAAATTTCCGTATTACCGTCTAAAAAGCCTTCACAAAATCCATAGAGTACTTTTTCTGATTCTGATACATCTCTAAACTGATGCAACCATTCTTGCTTTTCACGATCATAGCGCTCAGATGGCAAAGGCAAATAAAGTCGGAAATCATAATTTTTTTCCTTTTGTTTATCAGCTAAAGATTGGATTTTATTGTGGATTTTTCGCTGTTTTCCCCAATAAATATCACTTGGAGCAAGCCAATATAGTTTTTTGGTTTGCTTCTTATCCAATTCATTCAAAATACCCTGTATTCGTTTGAATAACGCTTCTTGATGATAAATTTGCCCCAAAAAATACAAACCATTTTGCTGTTCAAATTGATATTGAGCCTTTTTAAATTCAATAATATCAAATCGCCCACCAAACAACACTTTTAATGTATCGTCATCACCTATTTCATCCATGCTTTGACGTAATTCACGCAAATTATCACCACGGGGAAATTGCCCCAATTTTTCCGTAATCGCTTGTTGGATATTATCTTGATAAATAACGGTTGGCACATCATGGCGTTCTTTGGATTCGCCTGTTTCAGGTAACAATTCAAATTTTTGCGTAAACCGAAAATAATCAGGTGAACCTTTTGGCTCGATGGCATCAATTTTATATAAAGCAATATCTTTTTCACTTAAATTGATGATGTCATCTTCCATCAATTGCCGAAAACTGTTTTGAAAAGTTTTTCGCACAATTTCATTGCTTTCGGACAATACTTTGGACTCAATTTCCAATTCAATGGCTTGTTGGCGGGCTTTATCGCAATCTTTTTTCTGCAAAAAATTATTATTTAATAACTCCATACGATATTCTCCACCAAATTCTTTTAATGTTGGAATTTGGGGCGAATCTTGTCCGTCATTTTGAAACAATCGTGAGCCTTCAGCAGACAGCTCAATCAAACCATCATCTCGCCAAGTAATCCATTTATTGTGTTCCAAATCAGCAAGAGCAATTTCGGTTTCATGTTGGTTAAAGCCAAAATATTTGGCAATTTGTGCAGGTTTACACGGTGTTACTTTCAACAGCCTCAACAAATACTCGCGCACAAATGCAACGCCTTTGTCGCTCATATAGGAAAATACAATTCGGAATCGCGGGGCTTTAACGACAAAATCTATTTGATTATAGGGTGTTTGTTGTTCACTCATTTTTTCGCTCCGTTTTTCAGAGTTTTAATAGCGTAATATTGCGGATGGGTTTGTTGTTGCATAAAACGTAACACCTTGGCTAATGGGGTTTTGCTGTTTTTTGGCTGTTCCCACACGGTTTTGGCACCGACAATTACCAGTTTATCCATCGCACGGGATAAAGCGACATTGATACGGTTGGGTAAATATAAGAAGCCTGTGCTGTATGTTTTATCGTGGCGGGTCAGCGATAAAATAATCACACGGTTTTCTTTACCCTGATAACTGTCCACACTGTCAATTTTGACGAAACGGCGAAAACGCTCATCCCAACTACGTTCATTGAATTTTTTGCGAATGAGTTTTTTCTGTTCCCCATACATACAAATCACGCCAATGACTTGTTCGCACTTATCCAAGCATTTTTGTACAACTTCGCTGTTCATAAACATTTCATCGTCTGCCAAATCCTGTAATACGCCAATAATCACATCGGCTTCAGCTCGATTAGACAAACTGCCACTTTTACCTTGTTCATGATAAGCATTGGGTAATGAAGTGGTATCCAACCAAGTCACACTGGCTTTGATTTTTTCAGGCAGCTTAGCATAAATATTGGGTACATCATTATCGGTTTTGCCGTTTTCCAAAACATTATTATAAAAACAAGCAGATACCAAACTACCAATCGCAGGAGCCATGCGGTATTGTGTTTTAAGCGTTGCACAAGTTTGCTTGCCGTATTCTGATTGGAATACCCGTTCAAAATCACTACCTAATGCTTGGTCTAATTCTTCGCCACGTTTGGAAATCCCCAAACGGCGGGCAAGTGCATTTTTGTGTTCATCTGAATACAAAGGCGGTAATTGTTTATGGTCTCCCACCAATAAAATGCGCGTGCCTGACTGCATGGCAATTGCCAATTCGCTGGAAATGGAACGCGCCGCTTCGTCCACAATGACCCAATCATAAATATTGTCTGCAATGCCAATATGTCTTTGTCCAATACCCACGCAAGTGCCAATCACAAGCTGACGGGAACGTGCCAAGAACTCATCATAATTGGTACGTTCATTGGAAAGCGCTTCCAACATATCTTGGGTTAAACCAATCAATTTCCCGGCTTGAACATCTTCTGCGGGTTGAATATTGTGTTTTTGGTTTAATTCACCAATCAATTTTGGCAAAATCTCATCAACCTCCAATAATTCACGCATGCCCATTGTTTGGGCTTGCTCTTTAATGCTATTTTCTAGCTTTTTGCGTAAACGCTTTTCGTCTTCATCAATATTATCATCTTTTGAATTTTTAATGATTTTTTCATAACGGCTGATTTGTGAGCCGATATCAAACATGATTTCCGCCCGCTCACGCAAATAGCTTTCAGGCAGCCCCATACTGCGCCCAAGCTGATAAATATTGCCAATTTTATTCACATTCAACTGCGCTTTTTTTTGCCCGACCAAATTCGGCGAGAACACATCTTCTAAAATTTCAGAATCCGCCACTTCACGGTTGCTAAACCGTACCAATTGCAAATCTGTTCCCAAGCGTTGGCAGTGCTTGCGGATGCGTTCGGCAGCGGTATTGACGGCTTCATGCGATTGACTAACCAACAAGATATTGCGAACTTTCTGTACATCAAACAAATAATGCACAAATGCAGCAATAAATTCTGTTTTTCCCGTTCCCGGCGGGCCTTGTAATAAAGATAATGGTCCATTGGCAATCAGTTTTTGGAAAGCGATACGCTGTGCTTCATTCAAACTTACGCCTTTTTCAGGTTGGTCGTAACGTTTAAATTCATCATCACTCACTTTAATAAAATAATTGTCCGCAGATAAAGCGCATTTTTCATCAAAATAATGAACCAAATTTTTAACTACGCCTTCACCATCTAAAATGCGTTGTAAAGCATTTTTACGGCGGGTGTAAGACGCTTTGTTTTGTTTGCTTTGCAAATAAACAGGCGTATCGGTTTGAATATTGCTTGCTGAATTGGTCAGATTTTTAGATTTGAGGTGTAATTCATTCAGTTGGCTTTTGGCAATATCCACCACACCATATTTAAAGATCTTTTCACCATCTTCACTTTTACCAATCGCTTCTACAATTTCATCACGTTTGAATTGGTCAATCGGATTAATTTCACCATCATACGGGATATAAATGTCGCCATTTTCCTTTTTTTGCAGTGCTTCACTTGCCGTGATTGATGGTAAAGCTTCTGTTTCGGTATCCAAAATTGCCTGCCAAAGTTTTTGAATGCTGGGACGTTGCTCAATAACAGTATCTACGGAATCAGTATCAACGACTTCGGTTTCAGTTTGAACCGCTTCAACTGCTTCAATTTGTTCTTTTTCAGGCTGTTTTAAGATATGTTCAGCGATAAATTGTTCAATAACTTGGGTAAATTGCTCATGATTGTTTAAAGCATCATTTAGTGCCTTTATGTCGCCGTAAGAGTCATAAACAATATTTAGTCCCAGTGTTAAACTCATCACACTGTTATCACGGTCTCGCCCGCTGATATAACTGCGTTCAATCGGTGGCAAAGCTTGAGTAAATTGCTTATCTCGTACCGAATAAAACGCTTTTAATACACCTCCCAAACCGATAAATTGTACCAACACATCATCTTTTTTGCTTTTCTCAAATTGAATAAACAACTCGCCATTATCAGGATAAATTTCAATTGGCGTAAACGAATTACGCCCACCCACCGTAATATTTATCATCGGCGTGGTTGGCTTTGGATTGAGCGCTTCTTTAAATCTGGCTAATGAAATAAAAGCCGTTTGATTATCTGAATATTCTTGTTGTATTAATCCAGCAATTTCAGGAAAATTTTCAGACGGTTGATTCCATGCTACGCCCAATAATTCACACGCCATTTTCATCACGGCAAAATTATCCCGCTGTTTTTCGGTGGCATGATCAAATTCTGGCGAATATTCGGTATTGAACTGGCTTTGTCCGCTTGGCGAGAAATCTAAAATATCCAAAATCTGAAGCCGAATATTGTCGCTATCAATCGTTACCAATACGTTGTCAGGTTTCAAATCACCGTGCGTAAAACCTAAGCTGTGCAAATGTTCAACATTTTGAACAAGCTGATTAATAAGCGTGAGCTTAAGCTCATCAGCCAAATTGATTTCTTGAGTTTTTTGCCAAGGTATACCGTTATCGATAAAATCGCTCACTGCAAATAGGCAGCCCGATTTTTTAGCAATACCGAATTCACGGATTTTCGGCACATAATCGGGCGACAATTTCGCCAGTTTCGCCATATTTTCCAGCCAATGCAAAACTACTCTGGCTTTTGAACTATCGGTCTGCGGGTCTGAATTTAACCACGCTTTAACCAATAAACCATTAGAGCGGTAAACTTCTTTTTCACTGGTTTCAACAATAAAATCATCGTCCTCACGATAGGCACGAGAATGGTTAATATCGTGGGTAAATGGCTCTAATTTTGAAAAATCAAATGAAAAATCTACTGATTGGTCAGGTCTGTTTTGATTAAAACTGTCCAAAAATTCTACCGCACTTTCAAAGGGTTTTTCGGACAATGCAACCTGCAATAAATCGCTATACCATTTTGTTTCTTCATTCAATCTTGTTTTCATATCGGTAATGCTGGCTGAGGAAATCCTCTCTGCTTTAATGATATGCCAAGCTAGCACTGCCAATGAACGTACATCATATTGATAGGGCGTAAGTTTGATGCCGTCTGAAAGTGAAAAAGCTTCTTTTGCCAAATCGCCGGATACTTCCAAAATTTCACGCACATCACCAACAGTTTGCTCTGACGGAAAGTAAGCGGTCGCAAAACCTGATAATGTAATTTTGTCATCTGCCGACAGCCAAATACTGTGTTCGCCCAAATCCCGATGAGCAATACCAATTTTATGTAATTGGGCAAATTTATCTAATAAAAGCTGAACTAATCCCAAACGGCGTTCTTGACTTAAATTTTCACCACTATGCCCGCCGACAAATTGATTAAAACGCTTTTGCTGAGGGAACAACTCAAATAAATCAATATGTTCAGCTGTAATCTCGCTTTTTTGCGGCGTGGTTTTATAGTTTAAACAAGCGTGATATAAGTCTTTATTTTTTAATTTGATATGGTTCAATACATCGTATTCGCGGCTGACCAAACGGTAACGCCCGTCTGGCGTTTGTGCTTCCGGACGGTTGATTTTAGTGAAATCCCAACGACGCAAAGAACTTGGTCTTGGTATTTTTTGTTTTCAGTTTGCGCAAGATATTCTTGAAAAATGTGTTTGGGGTGCGAAAAAATAGGTGTATCTTCAGCATAATAGCCACTTATATTGATAGAGTTGGGTTTGACAGTATTGCCACCAAAAATTTTATTATCAAAGATAGAAAAATCTTGATTTAAGGTTCTACTCTCTGGGTGTGGACGAAAACGTTTGTTAAATTTATGTTCGTTTTTAAGTTTAAGAAAATCCGCTAAAGTGAGAACATGTAGTTTTTCATTGTCGGGCAACTGACTAAAATCAGCATTACCTGTCATCACAACCAAAAAATGTACCTGTGGACTAAAACCTTTATTGGTAAATTGTTGTTTAAATTTATCCAGTTTCTTTTCCAGTAAAAACTGTTTATTTCGAGTAACAGAAACTGGTGAACGCCCCATATCTTTTTTGTTTAAATACCATTTATCTTTATCAGAGGTAATCACACCATTCCAATGCTTTAATTCCACAATCAACACATTGCAGTGTGTCACAATAACTAAATCAAATTCACCTTCTTTACGTTCTTTCACATCCGCAAAGCGGAACCCCGAATAGCCTCGCCAAGGGAAAATGGATTTTAATGCCTCTAATTCTTGTAATTCTTTCCCCTTGAAAGATTGGTTTACTTTTTCGGAATCTGAAAAAGCTTGTTTGATTTTTTCGATCGCTTTTACTTCGTGATCAGTTAAACCTCCATGCCAATATTTCACTTTCATGAATGTTCTCCTTTTATTATTTTCGTAATATGGAATATTCTACCAAGTTTACTGATTGTACAAATTAAATTTGACAGAATTTTATAAAAAGATAATTAAAATATCCTATTTAGGAGACAATTTATGATTATTTTTTCTTCTTCAAATACTCAAGTTGTTTATTTCGGTTTTATGAATTTTGCTAACAAAAATAAGATATGGACTAAGTCAATTTGTTAGGAGTTTTCTAGGAATATTAAATTTAGTGATTCTAGATAGTTATCATAAATCAAGTAAAAGTGTTAGAAATTTGAGCCTAAAAGTATAGGCTCTTTATTTTTGTGCTATCCATTAATATGCTTATACTAATTAATAAGGTAAAGGATATAAATTTAACGGGATATCTTCTGCTAAACGGAATTGGGTATTTTCTTCTAATTGGTTGTTTAGGACCACTTGTAGCCATAAAACACCTTCAATATTAACCGCACTTAACACAATACCGGTTTTACGCCAATTGTTTTCTAATTGCATTTCTACTTCGCTACCAATTTCTGGTGTTTCAATACTGTTACCAACGAGAGTAAACATTGCGCGTTTGTTTGCACCACGATATTTTGCACGAGCTACGATTTCCTGTCCTATATAACAACCTTTTTGGAAAGAAATCCCTTGTTCAATACTTTGTACGTTAAGTGCTTGTGGGATAAATTCACCTTGAGTTTGTGCACTCAGTAATGGCATTCCGTCTTGAATATCTAATAAATCCCAAATTTGATATGGCATATTCGGCGTGATATCCAATGAGGTTGGGTGAATTAATAACGTGCGTGGTTGCTGAGTTTGAATATCAATGCGAATTTGAGCATTTATATCGCTGAATGCTTTGCAGGTGGTTTCGCCTGCTAAGCCGATAATTTGCCAATTTAATTCTGTGAAGGTCACTTTTGAGAAAACCGCATATTTTTTCAAAAGATCAAGTGCGGTCGGTAAAAGTGATTTTTTGATTAATACATAGAAACATTGTGCTTCAGTGCGAATTAAACGGAATAATGACACCATCTTTCCTTTTGGATCACAATGTGCTGTTAAGGTTGTTTGCCCTATTTCAAGTTTTGTGACATCACAAGTCAATTGACCTTGTAGATATTTTTCTGCATCTTCGCCTTTGATTTCAATTAAGGTGTATTGTTGTAGTTGGCAGACAACGGTAGATTGTTGGGTTGTTAATAATGGATAGCTGATCATTCATTTACTCCAGATTTTGAATTTGCTCACGCATTTGTTCAATTAACACTTTTAATTCTACGGCAGAATTTGTCACTTCCGTATTGATGGATTTTGACGCAAGTGTGTTCGATTCACGATTTAATTCTTGCATCATAAAATCTAATTTACGTCCAACAGCCCCGCCTTTTTTCAAAATTGAATTGGTTTCTTTCACATGTAATTGTAAACGATCTAATTCTTCTGCGACATCAACTCGTTGTGCGAGTAATACTAATTCTTGCTCAAGACGTTGAGGATCAGGTTGTAATTGGACTTCTTCAAAACGTTGTAATAAACGCTCACGTTGCCATTGTAAAATTTCTGGCATTTTTGACCGCACTTTATCGGCTTCTACGCTGATTGCGTCTAAACGTTGTTTAATTAATTCTTGGAGTTTTTCACCTTCTCTTGCACGCATTGCAATGAAGTCATCGAGTAGGGAATCAAAGGCATTTAATAGCGCTTGGCTAATGACATCTAAATCTTGTTCAGGTACCTCAACAACACCAGGGTAACGTAATACATCGGTCAGATTGATTTCGCCCTCACCAGCTTGTGCTTTGAGCCACTGTAATGATTGAATGACTTGTTGTGCGAGATCTTTATTCAAATTTAATTCGGTTGTCGTTTGTTTTTTATTATCAATACGTAATGTACATTCAATTTTACCGCGGGTGAGTTTTTGACGTAGTTTTTCACGTAATGCATTTTCTAAACCACGAAATTGCTCAGGTAGACGGAAAAAAGTTTCGAGATAACGTTGGTTGACAGAGCGAATTTCCCATACCGCATCTCCCCAGTCTTGTTTTAACTCGAGGCGTGCAAAAGCGGTCATACTATAAATCATTTAAGAATCCTTAGCGTTATGAAGATAAAAATCAAATAGGGCTATTGTACTGTTAAATTTCGTTTCTGTCAGTTTGCGTGCTAAAATACTGCGAATTTTTTACTGAAAACAGAATAATGAGGAACCTCTAATGCGCCCAAATGAACGTGCTAATCATCAACCCCGCCAAATTAAAATTACTCGTAATTATACTAAACATGCTGAAGGCTCAGTATTAGTGGAGTTTGGTGATACTAAAGTATTGTGTACTGCAACGGTGGAAGAAAGTGTGCCACGCTTTTTGAAAGGGCAAAACCAAGGTTGGGTAACTGCGGAATATGGTATGTTGCCACGCTCTACTCATAGTCGTATGCAACGTGAAGCAGCAAAAGGAAAACAAGGTGGGCGCACAATGGAAATCCAACGTTTGATCGCTCGCTCATTACGTGCAATGGTGGATCTTGAAGCATTAGGTGAGCGTTCAGTTACATTAGACTGTGATGTAATTCAAGCTGATGGCGGTACACGTACTGCATCTATTACAGGTGCTTGTGTGGCTCTTTGTGATGCAATCAATGGTTTGGTAGCAAATGGCACGTTAAAAACTAATCCAATTAAAGGGCTAGTTGCAGCGATTTCAGTGGGTATCGTTGATGGTCAAGCTGTTTGCGATCTAGAGTATGTTGAAGACTCTGCCGCAGAAACTGATATGAATGTGGTGATGATGGAAGATGGTCGAATGATTGAAGTGCAAGGCACTGCAGAAGGCGAGCCGTTTAACCACGACGAATTATTAACTTTATTAGATTTAGCAAAACAGGGCTGTGAGACAATTTTTGTGGCACAACGTCAAGCATTAGCAGCGTAAATGGAGTCAATGATGCAAGCGTATAAATTAGAATTTATTCAATTTGCATTAAGTCGCCAAGTATTAAAATTTGGTGACTTCACCTTGAAATCTGGGCGTATCAGCCCCTATTTCTTTAATGCTGGCTTGTTTAATACGGGTGCAGATTTAGCTCGTTTAGGCGAGTTTTATGCAAAGGCTATTCAAGCAAGTGCGCTCAATTATGACGTCATTTTTGGACCTGCATATAAAGGGATTCCAATTGCAACCACAGTTTCAGTAGCGTTATTTAATCATTTCCAATTAGATAAACCAGTGTGTTTTAACCGTAAGGAAGCTAAAGATCACGGAGAAGGTGGCAACCTTATCGGTAGCCCACTTAAAGGTAATATTTTATTGGTCGATGATGTGATTACTGCCGGTACAGCAATTCGTGAATCAATGGAATTAATTGCAGCCAACAATGCCCAATTAAGTGCTGTGATGATTGCATTAAATCGTAAAGAAAAAGGCAAAGGTGAAATTTCAGCAATTCAAGAAGTTGAACGTGATTATCAATGCCAGGTGCTATCAATTGTAGATTTTGATGATTTAATGACATTTATTGAACAAGATGTACAATACCGACAATATTTGCCAGCGATGTCTGCTTATCGCGAGCAATATGGTGTTAAATAGTGATAAAAAGTGCGGTTGTTTTTAATAAAAATTTAAGGACTCTGAACTATTGTGGAAATTCACCGCACTTCTATGGAGAAATAAATGAACTTTATTGGAAAATTTTTGGGGCTGATTATAGGCTGGAAATTGGGGGGCTTCTTTGGCGCAATTTGTGGTGTCATTTTGGGGCATTTAGGTGATAAAAAACTGTATGAACTTGGCACAGTCAACTCAACTTTTTTTAAGAGTAAAATCACCCGTCAGTTATTGTTTATGCAAACTACCTTTGCGGTGTTAGGTCATTTAAGTAAAGCTAAAGGGCGTGTGACAGAGGACGATATTCAATTAGCACTTTCATTAATGCAACAAATGCAATTGGATGATAGTAATCGTCGTTTAGCACAAGATGCATTTAATCGTGGAAAAGATGCAGATTTTCCATTACGTCAAGTAATCCGTGAGTTCCGTTTAGGCTGTGGTCAGCGTGCAGATTTATTGCGTATGTTCTTATATGTGCAAGTACAAGCAGCTTTTGTAGATTCAGAGCTTGATCCCGCAGAAAAAGAGATCCTTTATATTGTGGCTGAAGAACTGGGCTTATCTCGTTTCCAATTTGAACAAATGTTGGCAATGGAATTTGCAGCACGCCAATTTTCGCGTGGTGGCTATCAACATCAAGGTTATCAAGGCAATTATCAATATCAGCAACAGGGTGGTCAACAATACGGTGGCTATCAACAGCATTCGGGACCCACAGTAGAAGATGCTTATCAAGTGTTAGGTGTTTCAGCAACGGACGATCAACAAACAGTGAAACGTGCTTATCGTCGCTTAATGAATGAAAACCATCCTGATAAATTAGTGGCAAAAGGTTTACCAAAAGAAATGCTTGAAATGGCAAAAGAGAAAACACAACAAATTCAGGCAGCTTATGATTTGATTTGCAAAACGAAAGGCTGGAAATAATGCTCATTGCTGTTCGCCATTTTTTCCCTTCAATGCTCGCACTGATTATTGCGAGCATTGCTATTTGGTCTGGTGTTGAACCTTTCTCAAGAGCGGTCTGGTATGCGGAAGTTTTACCAATTTTTCTTGTTTTTTCAGGATTAGTGTTTACTTACGCACTTTTTCAATTTAGTCATCTGGCTTATTTTTTAATGAGCTTATGGATGATCCTACATCTCATCGGTGCACATTATACCTTTGAACACGTGCCTTTCCAGTGGGGGAATGATGTACTTTCTGGCTTACTAGGGGAAGAACGCAACCATTTTGATCGAGTGGCACATTTCATTATTGGCTTTTACAGCTTCCCTATGGCGGAATGGTTGTTACGACGTAAATTATGTGGACCAGTTTTAGCGGGCGTATTTTCTCTCTTTTTCATTATGAGCCTTGCTGCGATCTATGAAATTATTGAGTGGCAATATGCTGTAATTGCGGGTGGAAATGAAGGTATCTCATTTTTAGGTTCACAAGGTGATATTTGGGATGCACAAAAAGATATTCTAGCGGATACGTTAGGGGCAATCACTGCCTTAGTCTTATTCTATCTGGTGAGAACCGATAAACAATGCGCGTAATTTTAGCCCCAATGCAAGGAGTGTTAGATCCTTTTGTGCGTGAGTTATTAACTGCCGTTAACAGTTATGATTTATGTATTTCTGAATTTGTTCGTGTTGTAGATCAGTTACTCCCAACTAAAGTGTTTTATCGACTTTGTCCTGAGCTTCAACATCAAGGATTGACACCATCAGGTACACCTGTACGAGTTCAATTACTTGGGCAATATCCTGAATGGCTAGCAGAGAATGCCCAACGTGCAATTGAGCTGGGGTCATATGGTGTGGATTTAAACTGTGGTTGTCCTTCAAAAACTGTGAATGGTAGTAATGGTGGTGCTTCCTTATTAAAACAACCTGAGTTGATTTACCGTGCCACAACATCTTTACGAGCAGCAGTACCAGCACATTTGCCTGTGAGTGTGAAAGTGCGTTTAGGCTGGGATGATGTCAACCAAGCATTTGAAATCGCTGATGCGGTGCAACAAGGTGGTGCAACTGAAATCACTATTCACGGTAGAACAAAAGCAGATGGCTATCGAGCAGATCGAATTAATTGGCGAAAGATTAATGAGGTTCGCCAGCGCTTATCAATTCCAGTCATTGCGAATGGAGAAGTTTGGGATTGGCAAAGCGGGCAGGATTGTTTAGTACAAACGGGTTGCGAAGATTTAATGATTGGGCGTGGTGCGTTAAATGTACCAAATTTAAGTAACGTGGTAAAATTTAACCATCCTAAAATGCCTTGGGTAGATGTGCTAGCCATTTTGCACCGTTATACTCACACCGAAAACCAATTTGATACAGGTTTTTACCATGTAGCCCGCATTAAGCAGTGGTTAGGTTATTTGAAGCAAGAATATTCAGAGGCAAGTGATTTATTTCAATTAATTAAAACTTGCCACGATGCGCACGAATTAAGACATAAAATAAACGGGGTAATGAAGTAATGAAATACCAATGGATTTTTTTTGATGCCGACGATACGTTATTTTCGTTTGATGCATTTGCGGGATTGCAAAAACTCTTTTCTGATTATGGAGTAGATTTCCAACGTAATGATTTTGAGGAATTTCAACGAATTAATAAACCTCTTTGGGTGCAGTATCAAAACGCTGAAATTACCGCAGAACAATTACAAGTCACACGTTTTGCCAGTTGGGCAAAGAAACTCAATAAAAAACCAGTGGAATTGAATGACCATTATTTAACCGCAATGGCAGATATTTGTAAGCCATTGGAACAGGTAGTGGAAACTCTTGAGGTGTTAAAAGAACGTGCGAATTTAGGGATTATCACTAATGGTTTTACTACATTACAAAAATTACGTTTAGAAAAAACAGGGCTGGCAGACTGGTTCCAATTTGTGACAATTTCAGAGGAAGTTGGTATTGCTAAACCTGATCCACGTATTTTTGAATACAGTTTAGAACTTGCGAAAGTTAAAGATCGTAGCCAAGTGTTAATGGTCGGTGATAATTTAGATTCTGATATTTTAGGCGGTCATAATGCGAATATAGATACTTGCTGGCTGCATTATAATCGTGAGAATAATAGTAATATCAAGCCAACATACAGTATCGGTTGTTTCGATAAATTATTAGAAATTGTCTAAAACCATATCAGTTGAACGGCACAAAAGTGCGGTCAATTTTTTACACATTTTATTACACAGAGAAAAAAGCGAACCTTCAAGTTCGCTTTTTTATTTGAGAGATATTAAACCTCTAAGCCTAATACTCTGCGACCGTTTATACTCGCAATATTTACCATTGCATCAAGATCAGGGAAACGGCAACCTGCAGCTAATAGGCTTAATTCTTGCCACATATCACCTTCACATAACGGTACCATATAGTCACAAATATTATCAGTACCGATTGCTACAGTGATACCTTCAGGGATCATTTCATCTGCTGGAGTTAATGCGTTGTGAAATGGCATTAAGTCTTCTTTACGGTTGCTATCGATCCATGCCATCG
This sequence comes from Pasteurella dagmatis, assembly GCF_900186835.1. Taxonomy (NCBI): domain Bacteria; kingdom Pseudomonadati; phylum Pseudomonadota; class Gammaproteobacteria; order Pasteurellales; family Pasteurellaceae; genus Pasteurella; species Pasteurella dagmatis. Next base: position 1,513,293 of record NZ_LT906448.1, on the reverse strand, counting down.
GGCAAGCAATCATCATCATTTTTGCTTGGCGCATTTTTTCGTATAAACGATAGCGATAATCTTTTGAATGCGCACCAATTGAGATTCCATGAATCGCAACAACACGACCTTCCATACCATGTTCGATAGTTTTGTCACATAATTGTTCAGTTTCTTTTTCTTTTGGTGAGTTGAATTGATCTACATGAACATGGCACATAATGCCGCGTGATTTTGCAGTATCTAATAAGATGTCCATTGCTTCTAAACCACGACCATAATCAAGTTCGTCACGATATGGCAAACCACCGATCATATCTACCATTTCAGAACCAATATCAAACCATTTTCTTGCTGTTGGTTCAATCACACCTTTCAATGTTTGATTCGCAAATTTCAATGTAATATCGTGTTTGTACACTTCACGTGCTTTATGGGCAGCAATAATTGCGCGATCTTCACAAATTGGATCGATATCTACGAATGTACCAAAGGCGGTTACGCCTTGTGAAATCATTAGCTCGATCGATTGGCAGAAACGTGCATAGTAATCATCTACGCTTGAAGTACGTTTTACTTCATCTACTAAGTCCCACTTTTGTTGTAAGTTGCTGTTATGGTAAATCCCGATTTTTTCAGGAGTCATTGTAAATGCGCGATCTGCGTGTGCGTGGGCATTCACCCAGCCACCTTTTTTAATGATTTCATCTCTAATATAAGTTTTAAAACTACGAACGTGGTTTTTCATAATGGCTCCATAAGGACTGAAGATGTTGAAAAGGGCTAGGAATCGTAGATATAAAAAAATCCCCAATTAAAGAGGATTTTCTATTAATTAAAAATAGAAATGAGCTCAATGTGGAAACACAATTGGCTAGATGAGTAACAATGTTATGAAAAATTCTCTGATTTTTAATTAATAACATTATGTCTATATCCTAAAGAATTGCTCGCTAGTATAAAGGCTTCAACCTAAAAAATATAATTGGTTTTGACTATTGGTTTTGTGAGATTTTAAATTATTTCTCAATAAATGAGCGCTCCTGATTGAATACATCAAGGAATAGCCCTAGAGGTGGCCGTTTTGATGATTCTTTCTGATAAGTGCGGTTATATTTTTGATAATTCCCATTTTTATCAATGTGATACTGTGTGCCATTGGCTTCTACTATTACATTCCATCGATAATTAGACACCAGAACCCAATCAAATTCTTGTCTTAAATTGAATAAGTCTCGGCCTTGTGCATAGTCTGAAATTGGATTTTGTACGTTGAACACATTTTTCAAAATTGCAGGCAATACGTCAACGTGGCTGGTTAATTTATCCACTTTCCCTTTTGCAAGATCTTTCCAATGTACAATCATTGGTACTTGGATTTCATCTGGTGAAAAATTATTATGTTTTTGCTTTTCATCAAGTTGTTGAAAGCTATAGCCGTGCTCGGCTGTAATCACAAGTAAGGTGTTATCAAGGTTCAGATTAGTCAATACTTGCCCTAACAGACGGTCAATTTCTGCTAATTCAAGAGCATAATCGGTTTCTGATAAGTTATTCCGTACATTTAAACCGAGATAGCCCAAGAATGGTTTATCCTGTTGTAATAACCAATTTACAAAGGCTTGTGCTTCTGATTGGTTATTTGCTTTTGCATTGGCTTTATATACGCCATTAAATAAGCTTTGTTGTAGTAAGCTGGCATTACGTTTTGAACTTGAGAAGATACCAAAGGCGTAATTATCATTATTTAGTTTATTTATGAGTACTGAAGGTGTTTTATAGCTTAATAGGCTGTCAGTATAGTTTGCACTTAGTCCATAGAATAATCCTGTTAAGCCCGCATTATTAGTATTGCCGCTACTATAATGGTTTAAGAATTCTGTACTGTCTTGTGCAAATTGACTTAAATTTGGCATTGTTTTTCCAGAAACTACATCGTAGCGCAATCCTGATACTGTGATGAAAATTAGATTCGGTTTATTGTCACTTTTGAAAATGAGATCATGTTTTGGATACTTAATTTTTAATGCATCCGCCCGCCCTTGTTCTTCAATTGTTTGGCTGTATTCTTCTTTGTTGATGTAGCCATGCTTTTCCAAAAAGGTACGTGCAGTCATTGGGTAAGAAAGCGGAAAATTGGATTTTTGCATTGTGATTGGGCGATAAATCATTGCATCCGCCCAAGCATAAATGAGATGTGTAGCAATAAAACTACACATAAAGAAAATCCCTACACTTCTCAACCATTTTTGGCGTTCTAAGCTACGTAATTTTTGCCAAGACCAACGTGAAAACACCATTTGTACCAATAAAATAAAAGGCATTGGTGTAAAGAAAATTTGCCAGTGGCGTGAAAGTTCACCGTTCTCTGGATTAACTAATAAATTCCATACAACAGCCGATAGATGCAAGTTAAAACGAGAAAATGTTTCTGCATCAATAATTAGTAAGGTTATACCAATAGTGGAAAGAATGACTGTAATGCCTCGAAAGGCGCGGTGATTTTTAATGATAAAACTGAGTGGAAAGATGACTAACAAATAGAATGCAAAAATCACGAAACTAAAATGACCAAATAAACTAATGAAAAAGTAGACTTTTCCTAACAGTGTATCTGGCCAGTCAATCAAAAATGCATAACGGCTACCAATAGCAATAGCCCATAAAATATTGAAGAAAGCGAACCAGTGACCCCAAGAAATTTTGCGTGAGGTCTCTTCGCGGTATTGTTTGCTATTGGTAAACCACATAATTATGATTTTTTCGTTACTGAGTTGATGAGTGCATCAGAAAATGCAACTGCCAACGCAGCACGTTGCGCACTTCCTACACTACTGTTTAATAGGTTTGTGACCATATTCCCTAATACAATGAGGGATAAGTCCACCGGTGCGTGGTGTTTTTCTAATACTGCGATCATATCATTTAAAATCGCATCAATTTGTTTATCTTGATATTTTGATTGATTTGCCATAGTTAACATCTGACTGAATAAATTTAGCCTAATATCATAACCGATAATTTTCCATATCCTATCATTTTTTCTTAGTTATAGTTAAAAAAGTGCGGTTATAATAGCAATAATTTTGAGATGAAAATGATTGGATAGAATATGAGTATTACTGTTAATGAAATTGTGTTGCATCAATTAATCAAAATTAACGAAGGGGAGCAGGCAAAGTTAAATACTATATTACGTGAGCAATTACTTGCTATCACACCTGAAGTAGAACAAATGATGTTGCAATTACATCAGGGTTATCAAACCAAAAGTAAAGCCTATGGTGTATTCCAAGCAAACTCAATGTTTGCTCAGGATCTTAATCGTCTTCTCGAAAAAGAATTTGAATTTCTTGAATTTAGTCAAAAATCTACTGTACTTTTAGCACAAGAATTAGGTAAATATGCTTTTGCGGATAATGGTACTCTCGTGCTATGTCAATATAATTTTTTAGCAACAGAATATTTATTTATTGCATTGCTTGATAGTCGTGCAAGTATGTTGGTAGATGAAAATTTAGAAATTCATCGCACACAATATTTAGATATTACTCAATTTGATATTGCAGCTCGAATTAATTTGACTGAATTACAATTAGATGCAAATTCAAATCGTTATTTAACCTTTGTGAAGGGACGTGTAGGGCGCAAAATTGGTGATTTTTTTATGGATTTCTTAGGTGCAGATGAAGGCCTAAATCCGAAAGTACAAAATCAATGTTTATTACAAGCTGTTAGTGATTATTGTGAACAAGCCGAATTAGATAAAACACAATCTCAATCAGTCAAAAAACAAGTATTTGAGTATTGCAAAGGTCAGATTAATGCTGGGGAAGAGATTGAATTAACGGAACTTTCTGCCAATATGCCAACTCTAAACGAACGTGCATTTATGGAGTTTGCAAATGAGCAAAATTATGGATTGGAAGAACGTATTCCACCTGTAAGATCTGCATTAAAATCACTGACGAAGTTTTCTGGCTCTGGCAAAGGAGTTACCTTAAGCTTTGATGCCGAGTTGATTAACCAACGTATTTTTTGGGACGAAAATAACGATACCTTAACGATAAAAGGCTTACCACCTAATTTAAAAGATCAATTACAGCGTCAATTAAAAGAGCAGAATTGATTTGGCAATTGAATAAAGTTTCTGTATTATCGTCAATAATTTGCAGTGTATAAAAAGGTAAAAATTATGCAATTAAAATCAGTATTTAGTGCAATTATCCTCGCACTCAGTATTACAGCTTGTTCAACTGTGGATAAAATCGTATATCGAATTGATGTACCACAAGGTAATTATTTAGAAGCTGCTGCAGTAAAACAATTAAAAGTAGGAATGACAGCTCAACAGGTTCAATACTTATTAGGCACGCCAGTATTAGTTGAGCCGTTTAATAAAAATACTTGGCACTATGTTTTCTTACAACAAAAAGCGTACACCTCACCTGAACAACATACTTTAGTGGTTAATTTTGATCAACGTGGTATTGTTACTAACTTTAATTTAGATAAGCCATTACCTGACGACAATACTCCCGCAGTAAATAATGCCATTATTACTTCAGAAGGTGCTAGTACGAAAAGTTGGTGGCAATTTTGGAAATAATTTCAAGCTCATTTAGCCGAAACAAATAGTTTATTTTAGATTCATTTTTATAAAGGATCATATATGCCCAAAATATTGTTAGTTGATGATGATGTTGAATTGGTAGAGTTGTTGGCGGAGTTATTAACGTTAGAAGGTTTTGAAATTGACATCGCAAATAATGGCCAGCAGGCCTTAGACAAGCTAGATATAGGTTATGATGTCGTTTTATTAGATATAATGATGCCAGTTCTTAACGGTGTGGAAACACTTAAAAAGATCAGGTTACAGTCTAGCGTCCCAGTTATTATGCTCACTGCACGAGGTGATGATATTGACCGTATTCTCGGGCTCGAATTAGGGGCTGATGACTATATTCCTAAGCCATTTAATGACCGTGAATTAGTTGCTCGTATTAAGGCTATATTACGTCGAGTGCAATTGCAGCAACCAGCAGCAAATGAAACAAAAGATAGTAAAAACTCGTTCGAATTCTGTGATATTACGTTATATCCTGGTCGCCAGCAGGCTTTTTATCACGAAACAGATTTAGAATTAACAGGGACTGAATTCGCTCTATTACAAAAATTAATTTTAAATCCCGGACAAATTTTATCTCGTGAATCATTGAGTGTTGAGATTTTAGGTAAACCATTGACCCCATTTGACCGTGCAATTGATATGCATATGTCAAATTTACGTAAAAAATTACCACCAAGAAGTGATGATTCACCTTGGTTTAAAACACTACGGGGGCGTGGCTATCTTTTAGTGTCTGAAAAGTAGAAAATAAGGCTATTTTAATGGCCTTGTTTTATTTGAGGAAGTTATGTCTTTTACTAAAGAAAATCTGTTTAATACGCTTTCTTTTCGAATTTTTGCCTTTTTCTGGCTTACGTTTTCGTTGCTATCAATTTTAATTTTTTCGATTCCTTACTTCGACTCTCGGATTTATTCAGAATTAACTGAAAGTGAGCTTTCTACTTACCAACAAGAGATTATTACATCTATTCGTAATAATCATATATCTCGTATTCTTGCAGGTGTGCCTCTTTCTAGAGTAGATCGTTTAGATTCTGTAAGGCCTGTTTTAGTTGATGAGTCAGATAATAATATTATGGGGGCAACGCCAAGTGAAATTCCATTACTAAATCAGTTTGTGTATCATGCTGGAGGTGCAACGAAGCCACTTAAGAAAGTGTTTGGTGATTTACGTGTTGTAGGTCCATTCACAATTCACTTAGGTGGAGAAGAACAGAAATCTTACACATTATATTTTTTAGATAGAGTAAATTCACAAAAAGAAATTGTGAGCTTTATTTTTGCTAATCCGGTTATTTTAGTTCTTTTGCTGATTATTATTTCAACACCATTATTATGGTGGCTAGCAAGAAGTATTGGTAAGCCGATTAAAAACTTACAAATATCAGCTAAAGCAGTTGCTTTAGGTAACTTACAAGCAAATAAAGAACTAGAGACAAAAGGCTCTATTGAGCTACGCCAAGTGGGAAGAAGTTTTAATCAGATGACAGCATCTTTGCAGGAACTGCTTTCCAGTCAGCAAGTTTTACTTTCTTCAATTTCTCATGAATTAAGAACACCATTAACACGTTTACAGTTAGCATTGGCGTTATTACGCCGTCGTTTGGGGGAAATTCCAGAAATCCAGCGTATTGAAAATGAAGCTGAACGTTTAGATAAAATGATTAATGATGTACTTTTACTCTCAAGACAGCAATTAAATAGTCATTCGGAAAGAGAGATTTTCCCCGTCTTAGAATTATGGGAAGATGTATTTAGTGACGCATCTTTTGAAGCAGAACAACGTAAAATTAAGTTTACCATTAAGCAAAAATTAGCTTATCCTAAAAATTATTATATGAATGGAAACAAAGCATTATTGATCAGTGCAGTAGAAAACATCGTTCGTAATGCGCTGAAATATACTCAAAATCATATTCAGGCATCTATATTTGTCAGAAATAAAGAGCTTTTTATTGTAATTGATGATAATGGAGAGGGATTATCTGAAACTGAATATGATAAAATTTTCAAACCATTCTATCGAGTGGATGAGTCAAGAACTAGAGAACGTGGCGGTACAGGTTTAGGTCTGGCAATTGTTGCGAACGTGATAAAAGAGCATCATGGTAAAGTTTGGGCTGAAGCGAGTTTCCTTGGTGGTTTATGTGTAACAATCCGTTTACCGCTTTGGATCAGCCGATAATGTTCTGACAAAACTATAAAAAAGCCTAGCAATATCGCTAGGTTTTTTTGTTCTAAGCCTTTTGAAAGTGATGGAAGGTAAAAAGTGCGGTGTAAAAATAAAAAGTTTTTCACTTGGTTATTTGATATTCTTTCTCCCAACCAAGCCCAATAGCTTTATATAAATTCATTAAATTGACAGCTTGAGCCAATTGGTTTTCTAACAATTTTTCTTTCAATGTTAGCTCACTTAAACGTGCTTGAATCGTGCTATCAAAGGTCTGATTACCATACTGAAATAATTTTTGTGTATCACGTGTTTGTTTTTTTTGTATATTGAGCGTTTGTTTTAATAGCTTAGCTTGTTTATGTAAAGCAAATTGCAGTTGATAGCTATTTTCCACTTCGGCTAAAGCTTTGAGCAATGTTTGGTCGTATTGCAACAATGCTTGTTTCAGCCGTTCATCCGCACTTTCAATATTGGCTTGAATTCTTCCAGCAGTGAAAATCGGTAACTGCACGCTGGCATTAAATAAATTCTGCCAAGTGCTTAAAGTGGGAATTGGGCTATCTAACTCAATTTGCCCTGTTTGCCATAGGAATTGTAATTTAAAACGTGGTAATAAGTCTGCTTTAGCACTTGCGAGCTTAGCTGCCTGGATTTGAATATTAGCACTTCTTGCTTGCAGATCTGGACGCTGCTGTAATAATTCACTGGGTAGAGGGCCTTTTGGTGCACTAGGTAATGTGCTTAGAATATTGTATTTTTTCATTTGAGGTAGATCTAACTTGAAACCTTGTGGTATTTGTCCTGTTAATACAGCAATCGCACGTTGGTAAGCATCAAACTGCGCTTGTAAAGTCGTTTGTTTGGCTTTTAGTTCTTGTCGTTGGATGTTAATTTCATTTATTTCGTGAGCACTCACTTGCCCAGCTTGAAAACGACCTTGTAGATAACGTTCTAACTGTTGTAATGCATTTCCAGTTTGCTGCAATAAAAAGCTTTGTTTATGGCTATGTAAGGCTTTCAAATAATAATGGGCGATTTCATTGGCAACGAGCACTTGGCTACCATAAATTTGTGCTTGTTGTGCAGTCACGGCGGCATTGGCTGCATCAAGATCACTTTGTTTTTGCCCGAAAATATCCGGTTCCCAAGCAATATTTACTCCACCATTTAAAATTTGGCTACTAATATCAAATTGCTCAACGTCAATATGCGCTTTGTTTGCATTGCCTGCTGCGCCTATGGTTGGGAATAGATTGCCTCGAGCGATTTTGGTGATTGCTTTGGCTACTGCTAGTTTACTTTTTGCGGTTGCAATGTCTTTGTTTTGTTCTAAACCTTGTTGAATTAAATGGCTAAGTTGTGGATCTTGCCAAGATGTCCACCATTGTTGAATCGCTTTTTTTCCTTGTGCATATTGTGCTTGTTCATATTGTGCGGGCAGTTCAACCTGTGATTTGACAGGCACAGTTGTATTTTGGCAACCACCTAAAAGTGCGGTCAAAATTAAAGCTAAAATTGATTTTTGCATATTATGCTCCTTGAGTTGCCGAATGTTAGTTATGTTTGGCAAGCATCGTTTTAAAACGCAAAATTGCTACAATAATGAAAAATGCGCCCATTCCTGTGATGATCAGCAAACGATACCAAATCACAGAGAGTCCAGCCCCACGAAATAAAATATCTTGTCCGATAGAAATAAATTGTGTGAGTGGTGAAAACTGCATAATGTTTTGCACCCATAGCGGTATATTTTCAACCGGTGATAAACTGCCTGATAGCAAATAAAGCACCACATAAACAGGAATACTCAACAAACTAAATTGGGGCATCGTCGGTGCTATCGTGGCGAGATAAATTCCAAGCCCTGCCATTGATGAAATATAAATCCCTTTGCTTAGTAGAAATAAGCCAATTGAGCCATTCAGTGGTACACCAATAAACTTGTGGACAACAAAATAGAGTGATAAAAAGGCAGCGACTAAAATGATCAAACCGTTCGCCAGCACTTTAGCTATCACAATCTCGCTTGCACTGACTGGCATCACTAATAATTGTTCTATCGTGCCGTGTTCTCGTTCCCTAATTACTGCTGCACCAACCAAAATTAGTGTGAGCAACGTAGCATTACCTGTAATTTGAGTGATTGGCATATGCCATTCACTACTTAAATTGCTATTAAATAACACATTGATTTTCGGTGTAATCAGTGTGAAATCTATTTTTTGTTTAGATAAATATTCTGTAATTTGTTGTTGGATAATTTGTTGCATGTAGCCTGCACCAATCGCAGCTTGAGACATTGCAGTCGCATCCACTAATAACTGTAATTCGGGTTGACGATTGGCTAGTAAATCTTGGCTAAAATGCGAAGGAATAGTTAAGACAAAAATATATTCTCCGTGATCCATTGCATCATCAATTTGCTCTTTTTGAATTTCAACAACTCGACTAAATTGCGGTGCGAGCATTGCATCCTGTATGCGATAAGATAATACACTATGATCTTGATTTAAGATCGCCACTGTTGCATTTTTGACTTCCGTTGTTATCCCTTTTGCAATGGAGTAAATGGTTACTGTAAAAATAATGACAACCAATACAAATAAAGTGAAGTCACTAAAAAAACTCTTGATTTCTTTACCACATAAGAAATAAACATTTTTTAACCATTGCTTCATCTTATTTCTCCTGCTTTTTCAAAAGTAAACAAGTGATAAACAAATAACTGGCGAAAAATAGCAATAAAATGCCATACAGCGAAAAGAATTGGGTAAAGCCGAGCCCTTTAGTGAATGCACCTAGACTAATTAAGTGATACCAGCTGGTTGGAAAACTCAGTCCCATCCAATAGCCTAGCCCTGTCAAAGTGGAACGAGGGTAGAGCAAGCCTGAAAAGTTAATTGTCGGAATAATACTAATGATGGCTGTCGCAAAAATTGCGGCTACTTGTGAATGAACGAAAGCAGAAATTAATAAACCAAATGATGTTGAGGCTAAAATTAAGCACAGCGCGCCAACGGTCATTGCCGCAAAAGAGCCTTTCATTGGCACGTCAATCACATACATGGTTAGTACTACGAGCATGAGATAATTCACCATAGCCAACAACACATATGGCATTTGTTTACCAAGCACATATTGTAAAACACTTGCTGGTGAGGTGGATAAATTGGTAATTGAGCCAATTTCTTTTTCTCTTACAACAGCAAGTGCAGTCATCATTGCTGGAATAAGCATTAACGTAACCATTATCAGACCCGGTGAAATGGCGTTCACGCTACGGAAGGTTTGGTTATACAGAAAACGCACTTCAAGGTTTGCAGGGAAAGGAAGTGTAATTCCCTGTTCAGCATAAAGTTGTTTGTGATATTGCACGAGAATTTGTTTGACGTTGACAGCAATATTTTCACCAGTAAACGGCATTGAGCCATCAATATAAAAGGCGACTTCTGGTTTTCTATTTTGTAACAGACTTTTGCCAAAATTAGGTGGAATCTCGATGACTAAACGTGCTTTCCCTGTTTTTAGAAATTCGTTTAAATTTGACCTATCTCCTAGGTGAGGAAGCTCTTTAAAATAAGCAGAACCACTAAATTGCTCAATCAGCATTCTACTTTCGTAGCTTTGGTCTTGGTCTAAAACGGTAAAATTCAGTGCGTTAGTATCAAAGGATAGTCCCCAGCTCCCCGTAAACAGTAACAAAATCGGACCAAAAATCGCAAAGAGTAAACGAATTCGATCACGAAGAATTTCTTTGTTTTCACGCAGAGCAAAGCTCCAAACGCTATTTAACCATACACAAAGAGCATTGCGAGAAGCTTTTTGTTTAAAAAGTGCGGTCGAATTTTCGGTTTTTTCTTCATTGTGTACATTATGTTCAGTGATTTGATCAGATTGTTCGGCAAGAAAAGCAATAAAGGCTCCCTCTAAGCTATCTGATTGTTGTTGCTGTTGTAAGTCACTTGGTTTACCTACTGCGAGCACTTGGCCTCGATGCATTAAGGATATACGATCACAACGTTGTGCCTCATTCATGAAGTGAGTAGAAACAAATATTGTGATGTTATCTTCACGCGATAATTTAATTAAATATTGCCAAAACATATCACGAGCAGCAGGGTCGACGCCTGATGTTGGCTCGTCTAAAATAAGGACTTTAGGGTGATGTAAGCACGCAGCAGCCAACTGTAAACGTTGCTTAACACCTAGTGAAAGTTGCTTCGGGTAGTTCTCGGCAACTTGGTTTAATTGGAATTGCTCAAGTGCTTGTTCTACTGCAAGCGTACGTATTTCGAGGGGTAAACCATAAAGTTTTGCACGTAGTTCTAAATTTTGCCGAATAGTTAATTCTTCGTATAAAGAAAATGACTGCGACATATAACCTACTTGCTTGCGAGTCTCAATATCATTGGAGTCTACTGCTTCGCCCAATAAAGTTGCACTACCTTCAGTTGCATCAAGTAAACCCGTCAGCATTTTCATTGTGGTGGTTTTACCACAGCCATTTGAACCAAGAAAACCGAAGATTTCACCTTGTGCGATTTGAAAACTCACATGATCCACGGCGGTAAAATCGCCAAATTGTTTGGTTAAATTTTTCGCTTCAATTGCAAAAGACAAATTGGGATCAGCAATAAAAGTTGGGATATCTGACAGCCAGTGAGTTTGTTTGGCTTCAGGCAGAAGCTTGATATAGGCCTGTTCTAAAGTATCGCTTTGGTTTTGTTGCAATACTTGTTGCGTTGGTGCACAAGTAAGAATTTTTCCCTCATCCATTGCAATTAAGTATTCAAACTGCTCTGATTCCTCAATATATGCTGTTGCGACCATGATTGTCATCGTTGGGTTTTCATTGCGTAGTTCATTGACTAGTAGCCAAAATTGGCGACGAGAAAGGGGATCTACACCTGTAGTGGGTTCATCTAAAATTAATAAATCAGGATTGTGAACTAAAGCACAGCACAAGCTCAATTTTTGTTTCATACCGCCAGACAAATTGCCTGCAGCACGTTTAGCAAAAGGGGATAAACCTGTTGCAGAAAGTAGACGCTGAATTCGTTGTTGGCGTTGTGAATGATTTAAACTAAATAGGCGAGCGTGGAATTCAATATTTTCATAGACGGATAGAGTAGGGTATAAATTTTTGCCCAAGCCTTGTGGCATAAAGGCAATGCGAGGCAGTAGTTTTTCACGTTCAGATTTTATGCCTTGACGTAACCCAAAAACTTCGACTTCTCCTTCCTGCAAGATTTTTACCCCCGCGATTAAGGATAATAAAGTGGATTTTCCAACACCGTCAGGGCCAATGAGTCCAACAGTACACCCCACAGGTAAATTTAAAGATACCCGAACAAGTGCGGTCGTTTTTTGGTAAGAATGTGATACTTCTCGCAATCGAATAGCATCCATTGCACACCTCTATTATTTTGGCAAGTTCACCTGAAGATCCGCAGACCAATCATCTGTATTATGTAATCGGACGAAACCATTTCCTGTCATTCCGGCTTTTAGGTAGTTCGCATATTTTGTTGCGATATCTTGTGGAATGTGTAATTTCACTTTGAACATCAATTTTTCACGTTCACTTTGGGTTTCTACAAATTTTGGGGTGAATTGCGCTTCCGCAGCAATATAAGTGATTTGAGCTGGGAAGACGGCATCTAATCCATCAAATACGATACGAGCCTCACTATTCAATGGTATTTGATTTACAACAGGTGCTGGGAAATATAGGTTCATGCTTGCATCAGTTAAATCAATAATACTTGCAATTTTATGTCCAGCAGGAATGACACTACCTAGCTCAACCAAACGATATTCAATTCGCCCAGTTTTTGGAGCTTTAATATGTAGATCATTCAGTGTACTTTGGGCTTGCATGAGTTGTGCGTTAGCTTGTTTTACTACGCTTTCAGCTTCCTCTATGCTAGATTGTAGTGCATTCAGCCCGGCAAACGCAGCATCACGCAGAGCGATACGTTTATTTAATTCGCTAGAGGAAATCAGTTTATCTTTGAAAAGTTGTTGCGCATTATCAACATCGAGTTGGGAGATATTGAGTTGTTGCTGCTGAGCATTGAATTGGGCTTTTATACGTTTAACTGATTGTTGTGCTTGTTCAACTTTAGCTTTTGCAGTATCCACTTGTGCCTGAATACTGTCAGCGGAAAGAGTAGCAAGTAAAGTATCTTGTGCTACATATTGACCTTCTTGTACAAAGATCTGTTCCACTCGTCCAGCATATAAACTTGCAACATCTAAACGTGCAAACTCCAATCGACCGTTAGAGTGAACAATATGAGAGTTTTGATTTGTCTGGAGATATTGATACCAATAAATGAAAACGCCAATTGCAAGAAGCGGGATTAAAAATAGCCCTTTTTTCATTACACTCCTCCTTATACTGAAGAACGATAATGCAAGAAGAATTATAGCACAAATCGTGACTGATTGGAAAAAATTGCTAGAATTTGACCGCTCTTTATGATATAAAGCACCCCGTTATTTTAACTTATCAAAAATAACATACACATTTATTATTAACTTAGACATCACACACATATCGTGAAGGTAAGTCGGGGTGCCAAACGGTCGATTTGCTGGGTATGTGGAGGCTAAACCCCAATAAAAAGGAAATATTATTATGGCACAAGTTTCAATGCGCGATATGCTACAAGCTGGCGTTCACTTCGGTCACCAAACTCGTTACTGGAACCCAAAAATGAAACCATTCATTTTCGGACCTCGCAACGGTGTTCACATCATTAACTTAGAAAAAACTGTTCCTATGTTCAATGATGCGTTAGTTGAATTAACACGTATCGCTAGTAACAACGGTAAAATCTTATTCGTTGGAACCAAACGTGCAGCAACTGAAGCAGTTAAATCAACAGCATTAGACTGTCAACAATATTATGTTAATCACCGTTGGTTAGGTGGTATGTTGACTAACTGGAAAACAGTTCGTCAATCAATTAGACGTTTAAAAGATTTAGAAACTCAATCTCAAGATGGTACTTTCGATAAATTAACTAAGAAAGAAGCATTAATGCGCTCTCGTGAGATGGAGAAACTTGAATTAAGTCTTGGTGGTATTAAAGAAATGGGTGGTTTACCAGATGCGTTATTCGTAATTGGTGCAGACCACGAGCACATCGCTGTTAAAGAAGCAAACAACCTAGGTATTCCTGTATTTGCTATCGTTGATACTAACTCAGATCCAGATGGTGTTGATTTCGTTATCCCTGGTAATGATGATGCAGCCCGTGCAATCCAATTATATCTTTCAGCAGCAGCTGCGGCAGTTAAAGAAGGCCGTAACCAAAACGCTGTATCTGAAGAAAGCTTTACTGCAGAAGCTGAGTAATTCAGGTAGATAAGGCGAAAGCCCTTATTATTAATCACAACGATTAATTGGTTAGCAGGGGGCTTGATTAAGTTCCCTGTTTTTTATATCAAAGTGCATTTAAACACTTGCACGAAAAGAGTGGACAGAGGATTAAAAAATGGCTGAAATCACAGCATCATTAGTAAAAGAACTTCGTGAGCGTACTGGCGCAGGTATGATGGAATGTAAGAAAGCGTTAGTTGAAGCGAATGGCGATATTGAATTAGCAATTGATAACATGCGTAAATCGGGTCAAGCAAAAGCGGCTAAAAAAGCAGGTCGTGTAGCAGCAGAAGGTGTAATTCTTGCTCGTGTTGGTACAGGCTTTGGTGTATTAGTTGAAATGAACTGTGAAACTGACTTCGTAGCGAAAGATGCTGGTTTCTTAGGTTTAGCAAGTGAAGTTACTGATTTCGCATTAGCAAATAAAGGTATTACAATTGAAGCACTTCAAGCACAATTTGAAGAAAAACGTGCTGCATTAGTTGCTAAAATTGGTGAAAATATGAATATTCGTCGTGTTCAATTTTTAGATGGCGATGTTGTTGGTTCATATTTACATGGTGCTAAAATTGGTGTATTAGTTGCAGGTAAAAACGCAGACGAAGAATTACTTAAGAAAGTTGCAATGCACATTGCTGCAAGCCGTCCAGAATATGTTAACCCATCTGATGTTCCTGCTGATGTCGTTGAGCATGAGCGTCAAATTCAAGTTGATATCGCAATGCAATCTGGAAAACCACGTGAAATTGCAGAGAAAATGGTTGAAGGTCGTATGAAGAAATTTACTGGCGAAGTATCATTAACAGGTCAGCCATTTGTAATGGATCCATCTAAATCTGTAGGTGAATTCTTAAAAGAAAGTGGTGCTGAGGTAACTAACTTTGTTCGTTTTGAGGTTGGTGAAGGTATTGAGAAAGTTGAATCTGACTTTGCAGCAGAAGTTGCAGCAATGCAAAAAATCTAATCGCTAACAGCAGATTGAAAAAGCCAGCGCTTGCTGGCTTTTTTGTTTTCTTTATTTTTCTATGTACCACTTATTTGTTATCAATTTGTTTGCCATTTCGAATATCAATTGCAGGCTCAAGTGGTGTTGTGCGTTTTTGGATTTCTTTTTTTAAGCCATAATCATTCTTGTCATTTTGATTTGAAAATAAATCTATTTCAGGATCGAGTTCGGGATGTTGGATTCCAATCCAATTGGCAATGCCTTCTAAGAAATTTAAACCTGATTTAAATACTTTATAATATTTTCTTTCTGTATCATCTGATGACGTTTTGAATAACGGAATATCATTGTGTCTTTGGCTTACACAATTCTGGCTGAAGAATACATCATTTTTTTGCCCTTTTGTATGGCAAAGCCCGTGATCTGAAAAATAGACCATCGAGAAAGTGCGGTGATTTTTTTGTTGATTTTGTTGTAGCTTGCTATACACCTGTGCAAGTAAATTATCTGTTTTTTTAATTGAAGAAATATAGCAATTTAAATATTCATATTCGGCAGAAAGCTCGCCTTCTTTAAAGATACGAGGGTAGTCTGTGAGGCGATCGCAAGCCAAGGGATGTGAACCGTAAAGATGTAATACTATAAAACGTGAGCCTTCAACATTCTCTTGCAGAACACTATCTAATTTTGGTAATAGTTCGAAATCGCTATAATTGGTTGAATTAAAACTTCCTCCTTTTTTTAAAAATTGGACAGATTGACTTTTGCTCGCAAGAACTGCAATTGGTGTGTCATATTCGCCAAGGAAGCCTTGATTTGATAGCCAATAAGTTTTTATCCCAGCAGCATTAATTAAATCTACTAAACTAAATTCATATTTTGGCTTCCATTGATTTTTATCGTTATGAGTCAGCATTAAGCGTAACGAAGCAACAGTATTTGTGCCTGCAGAGGTGAAACCATCGATTAAGGTGCCGTTTAAACTACTCATAAATGGTGTATTTTCAATGGGATAGCCGTAAGCGTGATGGTAGTCTTTACGTGCACTTTCACCAATCACTAATATATAATCATCGTATTTTGTACGGGGTAAGCTCACATTTTGCCATTGTGTTTCTAAACGTAGTTTATTGAGGCGATCTAATTCTGCTTGCACTTCCATACCTGATTTATAAATTTCTTTAAAAAACATTGCAGCAGGCGAATAGAATGCCAAGAGCAAAAAGGATGCTACTAAGAATAGTTTATTTTTATAAAGTTGGATTTCATATCGTTGTGTTAGCCAACGATATAATAGTAATAAAGGAATAATACTGAAAGCGATTAAGTAGCTTGTTATCGGAATTTGTAACAGAAATTCACGAGTTTCTAGCATATCTGTAGCAAACAATGAGGCTATATATTGATAACTTGGTGCACCAAAATTTAGCCCCACGGGAATATATAAAGTGTGGCTAAACACTAATGGGATAAGTAGAAAATAGAAACTCTTTTGGGAGGCACTTAGTATAATTATTATTGCACTGAGTGCAAGTACGGGCAAAAGTTCGAATGTTGTCCAAAAGCCAGTGCCGAGTAGAATGAAATAGCTAATAAAAACTATTAGGAATAAAGCAAAAAGTGCGATCAAAAAGTAAGAAATTTTGGTTGTTATTCTTGCGTTTTGAAACATATTCTCTTTTCCCTTCCTGATAAAACAAGTTGTTTTGTATTTTAGCCACTTCAATAATGAAATTCTACTTCCAAATTCTTCACAGAGGGAGGAGAATACTTTAGAATAGATCGATTTTTTTGTAACTTACGATATTAATTGAAACGAGGGAAAAAAGATGAGCCAACCAATCTATAAACGAATTTTGTTAAAACTTAGCGGTGAAGCTTTACAAGGCGATGAGGGTTTTGGTATCGATCCATCGATTTTAGATAGAATGGCGTTAGAAATTAAGGAGTTAGTTGCAATGGGGGTAGAGGTTGGCGTCGTATTAGGTGGCGGCAACTTATTCCGTGGTGCTAAATTAGCAAAAGCCGGAATGAATCGAGTTGTAGGTGACCATATGGGAATGCTCGCAACTGTGATGAATGGTCTCGCTATGCGTGATGCTTTACATCGTGCTGATGTAAATGCAAAATTGATGTCTGCATTCCAATTAAATGGGATTTGTGATACCTATAACTGGTCTGAAGCAATCAAAATGTTACGTGAAAAACGCGTTGTAATCTTCTCTGCTGGCACAGGAAGCCCGTTCTTTACAACTGATTCAGCTGCGTGTTTACGTGGTATTGAAATTGAAGCGGATGTTGTTTTAAAAGCAACTAAGGTCGATGGTGTTTATGACTGTGATCCAGCTAAAAACCCAGATGCTCAATTGTATAGCAACTTAACTTATGCAGAAGTTATTGACAGAGAATTACAAGTAATGGACTTAGCTGCCTTTACTTTAGCACGTGACCATAATATGCCAATCCGCGTATTTAATATGGGTAAACCGGGTGCATTACGTCGAGTGATTCTGGGTGAAGTAGAAGGTACGCTGATCTGCGAATAAAAGTTGTCGTGATTTTTGTACAAAATTAGATTAAACTTACTGCCAGTTTCTTAACTGGTTTGACTGAATAAATAAGGACCTCTTGTGATTAATGAAATTAAAAAAGATACGCAAGCGCGTATGGAAAAAAGCTTAGAAACCTTTAAAAATCATATTGCCAAAGTACGTACAGGTCGTGCACAGCCAAGTTTGCTTGATGGTATTCAAGTAGAATATTATGGTTCACCAACACCATTACGCCAATTAGCTAACGTGGTTGCTGAAGATGCACGTACATTAGCTGTTACTGTATTTGATCGTAGTTTAATTAGCGCAGTAGAAAAAGCGATTCTAACTTCTGATTTAGGCTTAAATCCATCATCTGCAGGCACAACGATTCGTGTACCACTACCTCCGTTAACAGAAGAGCGCCGTCGTGATTTGATTAAAATCGTAAAAGGTGAGGCAGAACAGGGCAAAATCGCAGTGCGTAACGTTCGTCGTGATGCAAATGACCAAATCAAAGCATTATTGAAAGATAAAGAAATTAGTGAAGATGAGGAACGTAAAGCACAAGACGAAATTCAAAAAATCACCGATCTTTATGTGAAAAAAGTAGATGAAGTGTTAGCTGATAAAGAAAAAGAATTGATGGATTTCTAATTGTGGTTTGAGATCAAAATGAAAGACGCAGTAAGTTACTGCGTCTTTTAGTATATAAAGAACAAATGGTTTTTCTCGGTAAAATGCGGTCGAAATATGCAAAATAAAAAAAATTTAGTGATTTTAGGATCAACTGGTTCTATTGGTACTAGTACCTTATCTGTAATTGAACACAATCCTGATAAATACCATACGTTTGCTTTAGTAGGCGGGCGTAATGTGGAATTGATGTTTGAACAATGTTTGAAATTTCAACCGCACTTTGCAGCATTAGATGATGTTGCCTCCGCAAAAGTGCTAGCGGAAAAGTTAAAAGCACATAAATGTGCAACGGAGGTGCTAGCAGGTCAGCAAGCGATTTGTGAATTAGCAGCACACCCACAGGCGGATATGGTAATGGCAGCAATTGTTGGTGCAGCTGGATTGCTACCAACCCTATCAGCAGTGAAAGCAGGTAAACGAGTTTTACTTGCGAATAAAGAATCATTAGTGACCTGTGGTCAGCTATTTATTGATGCTGTGCGTGAATATGGTGCACAATTATTGCCTGTAGATAGCGAACATAATGCGATTTTTCAATCATTACCGCCTGAAGCACAGCAAAAAATTGGCTTTTGTCCGCTTTCTGAATTAGGTATCAGTAAAATTGTATTAACTGGCTCGGGCGGTCCATTCCGTTATACCGAATTGGAGCAGTTTGAACATATCACTCCGGAACAAGCGGTTGCTCACCCGAATTGGTCTATGGGTAAAAAGATCTCCGTAGATTCCGCCACAATGATGAATAAAGGGCTGGAATATATTGAAGCCCGCTGGTTATTCAATGCAAGTGCAGAAGAAATGGAAGTGATTATCCACCCTCAATCAATTATTCATTCGATGGTGCGCTATATTGATGGCTCTGTGATTGCACAAATGGGTAATCCTGATATGCGTACACCAATTGCGGAAACCATGGCGTATCCTAAACGGACTTTTGCCGGTGTAGCACCACTAGATTTCTATCAATTAAATGGCTTAACGTTTATTCAGCCTGATTATCAACGTTACCCTTGCTTAAAATTGGCAATTGAGGCGTTTGCTGCTGGTCAATATGCGACAACAGCAATGAATGCAGCGAATGAAATTGCGGTTGAAAGTTTCTTAAATTCTCAAATTAAATTTACTGATATTGCTAAAGTAAATGCAAAAGTGGTGGATTTAATTAAACCACAACAAATTCATAGCGTTGATGATGTTTTAGATGTGGATAAAAAAGCAAGAGAATTAGCTAAAACGGTCATTTTAAGTTTTTAACATTCGGGCGTGCTTGTGGTATAGTGGCGCACAAGAGCGGTCAGAAATTTGAGAAATTATGGTAGAACTAAATCCTAATAATATTCCACAACATATTGCGATTATTATGGATGGAAATGGGCGTTGGGCAAAGCAAAAAGGCAAAATGCGCATTTTTGGTCATAAGAATGGCATTAATGCCGTGCGTGATGCAGTGGCTTATGCACGCAAAGTGGGAGTCAAAGTCCTGACTTTATATGCGTTTAGCAGTGAAAACTGGAATCGTCCAGAACAAGAAGTAAGTGCATTGATGAACTTGTTTATGCAAGCTTTGGACTTAGAAGTTAAAAAATTACATAAAAATAATATTAGGCTGAACATTTTGGGCGATATCACTGGATTCAGTGAAAAATTACAGCAAAAGATTATACAAGCTGAAAAATTAACGGAAAATAATACCGCTCTTACTTTAAATATTGCGGCAAATTATGGTGGTTGTTGGGATATCGTTCAAGCGGCGAAACAGCTTGCTGAACAAGTGAAAGACAATCAAATTGCGGTATCTGACATTACACCTGAATTATTTCAACAACATTTAGTGACAAAATCGCAACCACAAGTGGATTTGTTAATTCGTACCAGTGGTGAACAGAGAATTAGTAATTTCCTATTGTGGCAATTAGCTTACGCAGAGCTTTATTTCACTGATGTACTTTGGCCAGATTTTAATGAGAGCGAGTTTGAACGAGCGATTCTTGTCTATCAACAACGCCATCGCCGTTTTGGTGGCTCAGAATAATAAATAAAAGAGGGTTATATTTTGCTAAAAGAACGAGTTTTATCCGCTATTGCATTGATTGCAGTCGTTTTTGCTGCATTATTTTTCTTTTCACCTTTCTATTTTGCACTAGTTTTAGGCGCTGTGGTAATGTTAGCAGTTTGGGAATGGACACAATTTGCACATTTTAAACTACCTTTTTTACGCTTAGGAATTACGGTTGTCATTTCTGCCTTTTTCTTCTTATGGATTTATGATCAAGCGAATTACCTTTCCGCAGCTCGTGTTTTTGAAGATTACATCGAACCTTTATTATTAGCATCAGTCATTTGGTGGCTAGTTGCATTATTTTTCGTTATTCGTTATCCTGCCACAGCCAAAATTTGGTCTAAAAATAAATTCTTACAATTTATTTTTGCTTTCCTTACCTTAACTCCTTTCTTCCTCGGAGTTTTACGTTTACGTTTAGACCATTATGTCACCGATCCGTATCATGGTATTATGTTGTTACTTTATGTCTTTATTCTGGTTTGGAGTGCAGACTCTGGTGCTTATTTCTCAGGTCGTAAATTTGGCAAACATAAACTAGCTCCAAAAGTGTCACCTGGGAAAACATGGGAAGGTGTGATCGGTGGTTTAATAACTGCCACAGTGTTAGCCACCATATTTGTGTATTTTATGCCATCCAAATTGGTTGCAGATATTGCAATGACAGAATTTGTATTACTTTCAATTGGTACTGTTGCAGTATCAATTTTAGGTGATTTAACTGAAAGTATGTTTAAACGTGAAAGTGGCATTAAAGATAGTAGCCACTTAATTCCAGGACATGGTGGTATTTTAGATCGTATTGATAGCTTAACTGCTGCAGTACCATTTTTTGCTTATTTTTATTTCTTTGTATTATAGGAAGTTAGCCAATGTCTTTTTTGTGGTCATTAGCCTCTTTTCTTGTTGTTATTGCTGTTTTAGTTGCTGTACACGAATATGGTCACTTTTGGGCTGCAAGAAAGTGCGGTATAAAAGTTGAACGTTTTTCAATAGGCTTTGGTAAAGTCATTTGGCGACGTCGTGATAAGCAGGATACAGAATTTGCTATTTCTCTCATTCCGCTTGGCGGCTATGTGAAAATGCTTGATGAACGTAATGAAGAAGTGCCAGCTCACTTGGCTTCACAAGCATTTAATAATAAAACTGTTTTGCAGCGAGCTTTTGTTATTGCAGCTGGACCAATGGCGAATTTTTTATTTGCGATTTTTGCCTATTTTGTGATTTATTCTATTGGTATTCCTAGCGTTAAGCCGGTTATTGAAACTGTACAGCCGAATTCTATTGCCGCAAAAGCGAATATTCAGCCAGATTCACAAATTATGGCAATTGACGGAACGGCAACACCAGATTGGGAAACTATCAGCCTAATGCTAGCAACCAAAATGGGCAATGATCAAATTGAGTTAACGTTATCACCGTTTGGTTCAGGTATTGAGCAGCACAGAACGTTAGATATTCGTAATTGGCGTTTTGACCCAGAAAAAGAAAGTGCAATCAGTACCTTAGGTCTTGAGCCTGTGCGAACTAAATTCGAAATGATCTTGTCTAAAGTCGAGCCGAATTCACCTGCAGAAAAAGCAGGTCTGAAAGTGGGCGATAAAATTTATGAAAAAAATGTCTTGATCTCTTGGCAAAATTTTGTCGCTTTAGTTCAGAAAGGAAAATCTTTTACAGTGCAAGTAGAGCGAGATGGACAATTTTTTTCTGTGAATTTAACTCCAGAATTAAATAAGAAAGGTAATTGGATCGTTGGTATTTCTCCCACTGCACACAAAGTCGCTGACAAGTATCGAACAGAATTAAAATATGATATTCTTGAGGCTTTACAAAAAGGGATTGAGAAGACGATTCAACTTTCTTGGTTGACAATTAAAGTCATTGGTAAATTGCTTACTGGTCATTTATCTTTGGATAATTTAGGCGGTCCAATTTCTATCGCAAAAGGCGCAGGAATGACCTCTGAAATTGGATTTGTTTATTACTTAGGCTTTATGGCATTAATCAGTGTGAATTTGGGGATAATGAACTTATTTCCACTACCGGTTCTCGATGGTGGTCATTTAGTATTTTTGGCGGCGGAAGCTGTTAGAGGGAAACCGCTTTCTGAGCGTATTCAAAACATAAGTTATCGAATTGGTGCAGTATTAGTGTTAATGTTGATGACATTTGCATTATTTAACGATTTCTTGCGTTTATAGTTAATTTTTATTTACAGGATAACATTCACGATGAAAAAACTTTTAATTGCGAGCTTATTATTTGGTTCAACCAGTGCATTTGCCGCCCCTTTTGTGGTGAAAGATATTCGTGTTGATGGTGTTCAAGCTGGTTCAGAGGGAAGTGTATTAGCAGCTTTACCTGTACGAGTTGGACAACGTGCAACGGATAACGATATTGCTAATGTAGTGAGAAAACTCTTCTTAAGCGGTCAGTATGACGATGTGAAAGCAACAAGAGAAGGAAATACCCTTGTTGTGAGCGTGATGCCAAAGCCAATTATTGCCGATGTTGTATTAGCGGGTAATAAATCAATTCCAGATGAAGCATTAAAACAGAATTTAGATGCAAATGGATTTAAAGCCGGCGAAGTTTTAAACCGTGCTAAGTTAGAAGAATTCCGTAAAAGTGTTGAAGAACACTATAAGAGTGTTGGCCGCTATAATGCGAAAGTAGATACTATCGTCAATACTCTTCCAAATAACCGTGCAGAAGTTAAAATCCAAATCAATGAAGATGATGTTGCATTATTCAAAGAATTAGCTTTTGAAGGTAACAACGCATTCAGTGCTGCTACCCTTGAAGAACAAATGGAACTGCAAACTGATTCTTGGTGGAAGTTCTTCGGTAATAAATTCGATCAAACTCAGTTAAATAAAGATTTGGAAGCTATTCGTACATATTATTTGGATCGTGGTTATGCGAAGTTCCAAATTGTTGATACTGATGTTCAGTTAAGTGATGACAAAAAAGAAGCGCGTTTGAAAATCGTATTAAATGAAGGCGATTTATATACCGTAAAAAGCGCACGTATTATCGGTGATGTTGGTGGTATGTCAGAAGAACTTCAACCTCTGTTAAAACAAATTCGTGTTGGCGAAACATTCCGTCGTGCGGACGTTGCAGATGTTGAAGAAAGCATTAAAGCAAAATTAGGTGAGCGTGGTTATGCAACTGCAACTGTCAATATTCACCCTGATTTTGATGATGAGAAAAAAGAAATCGCATTAAGTTTCATTGTTGAAGCGGGCAAAACATTCACTGTTCGTCAAATTCGCTTTGAAGGCAATACCGTAAGTGCAGACAGCACATTACGTCAAGAAATGCGTCAACAAGAAGGTGCTTGGTTATCTTCTCAATTAGTTGAATTAGGTAAATTACGTTTAGACCGTACTGGTTTCTTTGAAAGTGTAGAAGCTCGTACTGAAACTGTACCTGGTTCAGACCAAGTTGATGTGATTTATAAAGTCAAAGAGCGTAATACAGGTAGTATTAACTTCGGTATCGGTTACGGTACAGAAAGTGGTTTAAGTTACCAAGCAAGTATCAAACAAGATAACTTCTTAGGTATGGGGTCATCAATCAGTTTAGCAGGTTCACGTAATGACTACGGTACAACAATTAACCTTGGTTATACTGAACCGTACTTCACGAAAGATGGTGTAAGTTTAGGCGGAAACGTATTCTTCGAAGATTACGACAGCTCGAAAAGTAGTACTGCGGCAGCTTATGGTCGTACAACTTACGGTGGAAACTTAACATTAGGTTTCCCAGTAAATGAGAACAACTCATACTATTTAGGTTTAGGTTACGCCTACAACAAATTAAAAAATGTGTCGCCAGAATATAATCGCGCATTGTATTTACAATCAATGAACTATGATTCTTGGACCTTCAAATCTCACGATTTTGATTTATCATTTGGTTGGAATTATAACAGCTTAAATCGCGGTTATTTCCCAACGAAAGGTGTGAGAGCGAGCGTTGGTGGCCGTGTGACAATTCCTGGTTCTGATAATAAATACTACAAATTAAATGCAGATGTTCAAGGTTATTACCCATTAGATCGTGATCACTCGTGGGTCCTTTCAGGTCGTATGGGCGCATCTTTTGCTGATGGTATCAGTGGCAAACGTTTACCGTTCTATCAAACTTACACTGCAGGTGGTATCGGTAGCTTACGTGGTTTTGCATACGGTGCAATTGGGCCAAATGCAATTTATCTAAGCAAACAGTGTCAAGGTTATTGCTCACCAAGTTCAGATATCGTAGGTGGTAACGCAATGGCGACTGCGAGTGTAGAACTAATCGTTCCTACTCCATTTGTGGCAGATAAAAATCAAAATGCAGTGAGAACGTCACTCTTCGTTGATGCGGCAAGTGTGTGGAATACTCGTTGGAAAGGCGAAGATAAAGCAAGATTTGCACAATTAAACTTACCTGATTACAGCGATCCAAGTCGCGTTCGTGCATCAGCTGGTGTCGCATTACAATGGCAATCACCAATTGGGCCTTTAGTGTTCTCTTACGCTAAACCACTTAAAAAATACCAAGGTGATGAGATTGAGCAATTCCAATTCAGTATTGGTGGTAGTTTCTAAGATTAGCATGGAACTTATTGAAAAGTTTCCTGTCTAATTATAATGTTTGTGCTATCTTCGGGTAGCACAGAATTAATTAATAAATTCACATAGGAAAAACAACACAATGAAAAAAGCAGTAAAAGTAACCGCACTTTCTTTAGCGTTAGCGTTCACTTCTTCTTTAGCAATGGCAACTGAAAACATTGCATTTGTGAGTGGTGATTATTTATTCCAAAACCACCCAGATCGTAAAATGATCACTGAAAAATTAGAAGCTGAATTCAAACCTCGTGTAGAAAAATTAGCTGCAAATAAAAAAGACATTGATGGCAAAATTGCAGCTTCACAGAAAAAAGTAGAAGCTAAAATTGCTGCATTACAAAAAGATGCACCAAAATTACGCAGTGCAGATATTAAAAAACGTGAAGAAGAAATTAATAAATTAGGTAACAGCGAACAAGAAACCTTAAACAAATTAGTTTCAGCTCACGATGAAGAAGTGCGTAAATATCAAGAAGATTACGCAAAACGTGATAAAGAAGAGACTGATAAATTAGTAAACAGCATCCAAAATGCAGTAAACAACGTTGCAAAAGCGAAAAACTATACATTAGTACTTAACGAAGGTGCAGTTGTTTTCGCAGCTGATGCAAAAAACATTACTGAAGAAGTATTAAAATCAATTCCTGCAACACAGGCTAAATAATGCAAGTCTATTCTCTTCAAGAATTAGCACAACAAATCGGCGCTACCATTCGTGGTAACGCCGATGTCGTTGTTGAAAGTATCGCACCGCTTGATAAAGCGAATGAAAAACAGCTCACTTTCATTTCTAATCCAAAGTTTCGTGAATTACTTTCTCAATCAAAAGCTGGCATCTTGGTTGTATCTGAAGCAGATGTCGTCTTTTGTTCTGAGCAGAGTAATTTGCTGATTGTAAAAGATCCTTATGTGGCTTATGCAATCTTAGCGCAATATATGGATAAAACTCCAAAAGCAGCTTCAGGAATAGCACCAACAGCGGTTGTTTCTGAACAAGTCGTACTTGGAGAAAACGTATCAATCGGTGCAAATGCTGTGATTGAAGATGGTGTTGAGCTTGGCGACAACGTGGTGATTGGTGCAAACTGCTTTGTGGGTAAAAACACGAAAATTGGTGCTAATACTCAGTTATGGGCGAATGTGAGTGTGTATCATGATGTTGAAATCGGTCAGCATTGCTTAATACAATCTGGCGCTGTGATTGGTAGCGATGGTTTTGGTTACGCTAATGATCGTGGTCGTTGGATCAAAATTCCGCAAGTAGGGCAAGTGATTATCGGCAACCACGTGGAAATTGGAGCTTGTACTTGTATCGACCGTGGCGCATTAGATCCAACAGTGATTGAAGACAATGTGATTATTGATAATCTTTGTCAAATTGCACATAACGTACACATCGGAACAGGCACAGCTGTGGCAGGTGGTGTGATTATGGCGGGTAGTTTAAAAGTAGGTCGCTATTGTTTAATTGGTGGTGCAAGTGTGATCAATGGTCATATGGAAATCTGTGATAAAGTCACTATAACAGGTATGGGAATGGTGATGCGCCCGATTACAGAGCCAGGCGTATATTCTTCAGGTATTCCGCTACAAACCAACAAAGAATGGCGTAAAACAGCCGCATTGACCTTAGGGATCGATGGGATGAATAAACGCTTGAAAGCCTTAGAGAAAAAGCTCTCATCAAAATAATCTAAAAATGAACCGCACTTTTTCGCGGTTCGTTTTGTATTCAGTCCTTAAATACCGTATAATTCCAAAAATTTTTCCCATTTTTTATTTTTATTGAAAGGTACTATTGTGACAACTGAAAATACTGTGGCGAAAACCATTGAAGCAAATGAAATAATGAAATTACTTCCACATCGTTATCCATTCCTATTAGTGGATCGCGTTGTGGATTATGAAGCAGGTAAATGGCTGAAAGCAGTGAAAAATATCAGTGTAAATGAACCTTGTTTCACAGGTCATTTCCCTGAACAACCGATCTTCCCTGGCGTATTAATTTTAGAAGCAATGGCTCAAGCAACAGGGGTTTTAGCTTGCAAAACGCATCGCCAATTAGAAAACGAACTTTACTATTTTGCAGCGATTGATAATGCTCGTTTTAAACGTCCTGTCTTACCTGGCGATCAAATGATGTTAGAAGTACATTTTGTGAAAGAGCGTCGTGGTGTAACACGTTTTACTGGCGTTGCGACTGTTGACGGACAAGTTGTATGTGAAGCTGAATTAATGTGTGCCCGTCGCCCAGCATAATAAGGAGTCAAGAATGATCCATTCAACAGCGAAAATTCATCCAACGGCTATCGTTGAAGAAGGCGCTAAAATCGGTGAGAATGTTACTATTGGTCCTTTTTGTATCGTTGGATCAGACGTTGAAATTGGTAGTGGCACAGTTTTATATTCTCACGTTGTCGTAAAAGGGATTACAAAAATTGGTTGTGATAACCAAATTTTCCAATTTGCAAGCATTGGTGACACTAATCAGGATTTAAAGTATCAAGGCGAGCCAACTCGTACTATTATTGGTGATCGTAACCGTATTCGTGAAAGTGTAACGATTCATCGTGGTACAACTCAAGGTGGTGGTGTCACGGTTATTGGTGATGACAATTTATTAATGGTAAATGTACACGTCGCTCACGACTGTCGTATCAAAAACCGTTGTATTTTAGCTAATAACGCAACCCTTGCAGGTCATGTAGAATTAGATGATTTCGTGATTGTTGGAGGGATGTCAGCAATTCACCAATTCGTTGTTGTAGGGGCGCACGTAATGCTAGGTGGTGGCTCAATGGTGAGCCAAGATGTGCCTCCGTATGTAATGGCACAAGGCAATCACGCAAAACCATTTGGTGTGAATATTGAAGGTTTAAAGCGTCGTGGCTTTGATAAATCAACCTTGCACGCAATTCGTAATGTGTACAAATTAATTTACCGAAGTGGTAAAACATTAGATGAAGTGATGCCTGAAATTGAGCAAGTGGCGGCAAAAGAATCATCGATTAGTTTCTTTGTTGAATTTTTCAAGCGTTCAACTCGTGGAATTATTCGTTAATTCATAAAATTTGAATAAAATCGACCGCACTTTTGTGATGAAAAGTGCGGTTATTTTTTATCTAGGATCTGAAAATGGAACAAATGACAAAAATAAGTCCCACAATTGCTATTGTGGCAGGCGAAGTTTCGGGTGATATTTTAGGGGCGGGTCTGATTCGCAGTTTGAAAATTCGCTATCCAAACGCACGTTTTATAGGGATTGCTGGACCAAGAATGTTGGCAGAAGGCTGTGAAACCCTGTTCGATATGGAAGAGTTATCCGTAATGGGGTTAGCCGAAGTGGTGAAACATTTGCCACGTTTGCTGAAAATTCGTCGCGAGTTAATTCAAACTTTATTGATGGAAAAACCAGATATTTTCATCGGTATTGATGCACCAGACTTCAACATTGATGTTGAGCTCAAATTAAAACAAAATGGCATTAAAACCATTCATTATGTCAGTCCCTCTGTTTGGGCTTGGCGTCAAAATCGTATTTATAAAATTGCAAAAGCAACTAATCTTGTGCTTGCATTTTTACCTTTTGAAAAAGCCTTTTACGATCAATTTGATGTGCCTTGTCGTTTTATCGGGCACACAATGGCTGATACGATTGCACTTAAGCCAAGTCGTTTAGAAGCTTGCCAGTATTTGCAATTAGATGATAAACAACGTTATGTTGCGATTTTAGTGGGCAGCCGTGGAGCAGAAGTGGAGTTTTTAACTGAGCCATTTTTGAAAGCTGCGCAATTATTAAAACAACAGTATCCAGATGTGCAATTTTTAGTGCCGCTCATTAATCAAAAACGTCGTGAGCAATTTGAAAAAATCAAAGCACAAGTTGCACCTGATTTAGACTTGATTTTGTTAGAAGGTAAAGCCCGTCAAGCAATGACAGTGGCAGATGCAACCTTATTGGCGTCAGGCACAGCCGCTTTAGAAGCGATGTTATGTAAATCGCCAATGGTGGTGGGCTATCGTATGAAATCAACCACCTATTTCCTCGCAAAACGTTTGGTGAAAACTGATTATATTTCGTTACCAAATTTACTTGCGAATGAAATGTTAGTGCCAGAAATGATTCAAGAAGACTGTACACCAGAAAAATTAGCAGAAAAACTTTCAGTGTATTTAAGCCAAGATGAAAGTGCGGTGCAAAAACGTCATCAATTAATTCAACGCTTTATTGATTTACATAAGTTAATTCAATGTGATGCAGATAAACAAGCTGCACAAGCAGTGGCGCATTTATTAGAACAGCAAGGACAATAAAATGGAATTTACTTACCCAACAGATGTTGAGTTAATTGCCGGCGTGGACGAAGTGGGGCGTGGGCCGTTGGTTGGTGCAGTTGTAACTGCAGCGGTGATTTTAGATCCGAATAACCCTATTGAAGGCTTAAATGACTCAAAAAAATTGTCGGAGAAAAAACGTTTAGCTCTTGCAGAAGAGATCAAACAAAAGGCGTTAGCTTGGAGTTTAGGGCGTGCAGAACCTGAAGAGATTGATGAGTTAAACATTCTGCATGCAACAATGTTGGCAATGAAAAGAGCGGTGGAAAATTTAAAAATTCAACCGCACTTAGTGTTAGTGGATGGTAATCGAGTGCCTGATGTAGTAATGCCTGCTCAAGCGATTGTTAAAGGCGATAGTTTAGTGGCTGAAATTAGTGCAGCTTCTATTCTAGCGAAGGTGGCTCGTGATCACGAAATGGAAGAATTAGATAAACAATATCCGCAATATGCTTTTGCGAAGCATAAAGGCTATCCAACTAAATTACATTTAGAAAAATTAGCTGAATTTGGGCCGTTACCTGAACATCGCCGTAGTTTTTCCCCTGTTCGAAAATTATTCAATAACGTATAATTAATCAACGATTTAACTTTGGGAGTTCGCTGTGAATTTAATGTTACAAAATGAATTATGGACAACCCCTTTATTCTGGGTGTTAGCATTATTATTCAGTGCAATTGTGTTGTTTGTTCGTAATAAAATCAGAATGGATGTGGTCGCATTATTAGTGATGGTTGCATTCTCTTTAAGTGATATTTTAACGGTAAATGAAGTATTTGCAGGTTTTAGT
The DNA here is from genome assembly GCF_900186835.1 of Pasteurella dagmatis. NCBI lineage: Bacteria > Pseudomonadati > Pseudomonadota > Gammaproteobacteria > Pasteurellales > Pasteurellaceae > Pasteurella > Pasteurella dagmatis. Next base: position 1,483,135 of record NZ_LT906448.1, on the reverse strand, counting down.
GATCCCAATGTGATTTTGATTGCTTTGCTGTTTATTGTGGGTGAAGGGATTGTACGCACGGGTATTGCTTATCAAGTGAGTGAATGGTTACTAAAAGCCTCGAATAATAGTGAAACGAAAGTATTGATTTTACTGATGTTAGCAGTGGCAACGTTGGGATCTTTTATGAGCTCAACTGGGATTGTCGCAATCTTCATTCCAGTTGTACTTGCTATTTGTCAACAAATGAATATTTCACCACGTCGTTTAATGATGCCTTTAAGTGTAGCAGGTTTAATTAGCGGTATGATGACTCTAATCGCTACTGCACCGAACTTAGTGGTGAATGCAGAGTTAATTCGTAATACGGATTTCCGTTTTAGTTTCTTCGATTTCACTCCAGTGGGGGTAGTCGTGCTGATAATGGGGATTTTGTATATGTTAGTGGCACGCCGTTGGTTGAATGACCCAAATGAGCAAACTAACAAGGATACTAGCCAGCGTTCGATGAATGATCTAATTGAAGAATATGGCTTAAGAGAGCGAACCAAACGTTTAGTCGTAAAAAATGGTTCATCTTTTATTGGTAAAAACCTAGATGAACTGCACTTACGTTCTACTTATGGTGTCAATGTTCTTGCGATTGAACGTTGGAAAAGATTCCGTCCTGTTTATCTCGGTGCATTAGGGGTCTCAGAAATTCGTGAAAAAGATATCTTGATGATTGATATTAGTGATCCTGAACTGGATCTAGAAGAATTTTGTTCTGAATATTATTTGGAAATGGCAGAGATTCGTAGCCAAAACTTTTCACAACAAGCAAAGTCGGTCGGAATGGCAGAAATTACGTTAGTGCCTGAGTCGGACTTACTCGGTAAAAATGCTACTGAGATTCGCTTCCGTTCACAATTTGGTTTAAATGTTGTAGGTGTGAAGCGTGATGGTGAGGTGTTAGATGGAACCTTGTCTGAAATTAGTTACAAAGTAGGCGACTTGATTTTAGTAGTTGGTGACTGGAAAGCTATTGCTGAAGCGCAGAAAAATACAAAAGATTTTTATATTTTAAATTATCCATTAGAAATGGAGCGTGCAGTACCTGCTGCAAGCCAAGCTCCACATGCAGTGTTGTCAATCCTAACGATGGTTGTTTTAATGGTTACAGGTATAGTGCCAAATTCTATTGCGGCATTAATCGCTTGTTTAATGTTAGGTTATTTCCGTTGTGTGGATGGTAAAAGTGCTTATCAATCTATCCATTGGTCGAGCTTAGTGTTAATTGTTGGAATGATGCCATTTTCTATTGCATTACAGAAAACAGGTGGAGTGGATTTAGCGGTAAAACTCATGTTAGAAGCGGTTGGTGACTTAGGGCTTCATGCTGTTTTAATGAGTTTATTCTTACTTTGTGCGGCAGTTAGCTTGTTTATTTCGAATACTGCAACCGCAATTTTAATGGCACCAATTGCAATTACAATTGCCCACAAACTGCAAGTATCGCCAATGCCATTTGCAATGATTATTGCAGTGGCAGCATCAGCCGCTTTTATGACGCCAGTATCTTCCCCTGTTAATACAATGGTGCTTGGTCCGGGAGGATATAAATTTGCGGATTTCGTCAAAGTGGGCGTACCTTTTACTTTCTTAGTCATGATTGTGAGTGTATTTTTAATTCCTTTACTGTTCCCATTTTAAAGGAGGTTAAATGAGTATTTATGATCTCAAACCTAAATTCCAAAATCTGTTACGTCCAACGGTCGTGAAATTGGCGGAACGAGGCGTAACTGCCAATCAAGTCACATTGCTTGCTTGTGCGATTTCAGTGATTTTAGGGATTGTTTTGACCGCATTTTCTACTGTCAATTGGCTGTTTATTTTGATCCCGATTTGGCTGTTTTTACGAATGGCGTTGAATGCCATTGACGGAATGCTCGCACGCGAATTTAATCAAAAATCTCGTTTAGGTGGTTATTTAAATGAAGTGACAGACGTGATATCTGATGCAGCCTTATATCTGCCGTTTGCTTTGATTTTCCCATTTGACCCGCTATTAATTGGGCTAATTATTTGGCTTGCTGCATTAACTGAATTTTGTGGCGTATTGGGACAAGTACAAGGGCAAACTCGACGCTATGATGGTCCATTAGGAAAAAGTGATCGCGCTTTTTTATTTGGTGTACTAGGCTTAGTTTATACTTTCGTGCCATATTTACCAGATTGGCTATATTGGCTTGCTTGGGTAATTATTGCTTTGTTAGTGATGACTTGTGTAAAACGTGTGCGTGCAGGTTTAGCTGAAGCACCACTGATATTACCTTCTGAAATTTCAGAAAAAACGACCGCACTTGAAGCCACTAAATCACAAAAAGGAGAATAAGATGCTCGCGAAATTTGTGGATTTTATTTTATGTCGTTTCACCTCATTTATCACAGGTGTTCGCCCACAAAGTGTCGTGTCACAGCAATCGGTGGGCAAAAATCGCTTGTATTATGCCAATCACAATAGTCACGGTGATTTTATTTTATTATGGGTATCACTACCTTATGAAGTGCGCCAAAATACTCGTCCTGTGGCTGGTGCAGATTATTGGGCAAAAGGCAAAATCCGTCGCTTCTTAGCGGAAAAAGTATTTAATATGTTGCTGATTGAGCGTGGTGGCGATGACCCAAAAGCGATTACCGATAAAATTAGTGATGTGTTGAAAGAAAGCTCGTTGATTATTTTCCCCGAAGGTACACGTAAAATCGACGATGATGTCGCATTACAACCATTTAAAAGTGGTTTGTATTACGTGGCAAAAGAAAATCCGGACTTAGAACTTGTACCTGTTTGGATTAGCAATATGCATAATGTCTTGCCAAAAGGATTTATTTTACCGATTCCATTATTGTGTGATTTATATTTAGGCGAACCTTTGTATTATCAAGAAGGGGAAGAAAAAGAGACTTTTCTGGCACGAGCAGAACAAGCTTTATTGAAGTTAAATCCAAAACAGAAGGGGGCATAAAATGGAAATGTGGACATTGTTTTGGGGATTAATCGCAACACTAGTGATAGCTTCATCTATTGGTTATGCGTTGAAATGGAAAGTAGGTTTTTCTACTCCGCACATAGTAATTGATAATTTGAATGCCCGAATTAATGCATGGTGGGTGATGATCCTAATTATCTTCATTGCAGCATTTATTGGCTTTTATGGTGTGATCTCCCTCTTTTTTATCATTTCATTTATGGCACTACGTGAGTTTCTCTCGCTTATTTATATTCGTCGTGGTGATCATCTTGCACTAGCGGCTTGTTTTTATATCATCTTGCCTATGCAGTATTATTTCATAGTGGCAGATTGGTTTAGTATGTTTACTATTTTTATTCCAGTTTATGCGTTTTTATTTTTACCGATTTTATCAGCTCTGCTTGGTGATGCTTCTCATTTCTTAGATCGTTCTACCAAAGTGCAGTGGGCGATTATGATTTCTGTATTCTGTATTTCGCATATTCCTGCAATTTTGACTTTAGATATTAGCGGATTTGGAGGGAAAAATTTATTACTGATGATTTTCTTAATTTTAGTCGTGCAAGCCAGTGATGTGTTGCAATATATATGGGGAAAATTATTTGGTAAGTATAAAATTGCACCTACATTGTCGCCTTCTAAAACTATTGAAGGCTTTCTTGGCGGCGTGATTAGTGCATCGATTTTAGGCGGATTATTACATTGGTTAACACCATTTACACCTATTCAAGCTATTTTAATGAGTTTAGTGATTTGCTTGATGGGCTTTTTAGGAGGCCTAGTCATGTCTGCAATTAAACGCAGTATAGGGGTGAAAGACTGGGGCAATATGATTAGCGGACACGGCGGGATGTTAGACCGTATGGACAGCCTGTGTTTTTCAGCACCAATCTTTTTCCATATTGTGCGATATTATTGGGTTTGGTAGTAAATAAAAAGAGGAAAAAATGACCGCACTTTTAAAAATTGGTTTAGTTTCAGTATCTGATCGCGCTTCACAAGGAGTTTATCAGGATCAAGGAATTCCTGAGTTACAAGCTTGGTTAGAAAATGCGTTGTGTGAGCCATTTGAAGTGGAAACACGCTTGATTCCAGACGAGCAAGATCAAATTGAAAAAACATTATGTGAGCTGGTGGATGATTGCCATTGTCATTTAGTGTTAACTACTGGTGGAACAGGACCTGCAAAACGTGATGTTACGCCTGATGCAACATTGGCTGTTGCAGATCGTGAAATGCCGGGGTTTGGTGAGCAAATGCGTCAAGTAAGTTTACATTTTGTGCCAACAGCAATTTTATCTCGCCAAGTTGGTGTGATCCGTAAAAATAGTTTGATCCTCAATTTACCGGGTCAACCAAAAGCAATTAAAGAAACCTTAGAAGGTGTGAAAGATGCTGAAGGCAAAGTGCTAGTGAAAGGGATCTTTAGCGCAGTACCTTATTGTTTACAACTGATTGATGGCATTTATATTGATACCAAACCCGAAGTGATTGAAAGTTTTAGACCGAAATCGGCACGCCGTGAAAGTTGCTAAAGCGCGGTCAGAAATAGGAAAGTTTTATGAAAAAAATCGAAGCAATTATTAAACCTTTCAAACTTGATGATGTGCGTGAAAGTTTGTCAGATATTGGTATTACGGGAATGACTGTCACCGAAGTGCGTGGTTTTGGTCGTCAAAAAGGGCATACTGAGCTATATCGTGGCGCAGAATATATGGTAGATTTCCTGCCAAAAGTGAAAATGGAAATTGTCGTGCCAGATGAGCAAGTTGAGCAATGTATTGAAGCGATCATTGAAACAGCACAAACTGGCAAAATTGGTGACGGCAAGATTTTTGTTTATGATGTTGAGCGTGTAATACGTATCCGTACAGGCGAAGAAAATGAGGATGCAATTTAGATGATCAAAGTAGAATCCCCGATTCTAAAGGTGCTGGTTGCTTTAGCCTCCATTGTGATTATTTTAGCGGGTGTAAAAGTTGCTAGTGAAATTGCTATTCCGTTTTTGCTTTCACTGTTTATCGCTATTATTTGCTCACCGATTATTCGTTTTATGACTAGCCGCAGAGTGCCACATTGGTTAGCTATAACTTTGCTATTAATTATGATTTTGTTCGTATTTTTCTTCTTATTGAGCTTAATTAATAGCACAGCTAGAGAGTTTACTCAGTCTATCCCTCAATATCGCATTTTATTATCGGAACGAATTGCAAGTATTATTACCTTAGCGAAAAAATGGAATATTCCACTAGATCTTTCAACTGAGAAAACGATGGAATATATGGATCCAAGTGTGATTATGAACCTTGTGAGTAGTACCTTACTGAGTTTTTCCGGCGTAGTGACGAACGTGTTCGTGCTGTTCCTTGTTGTGATTTTTATGTTAAGCGAAGCGCCATTTGCCAAACATAAATTAGCGCTAGTTTTTAGTTCAGATGTACGCAATATTCACCGTGAGGAACATTACATCAATCGCATTTTACAAGGCGTAATTAGCTATTTGGGTGTAAAAACCTTAACTAGCCTATTAACGGGGATTTGTGTTTATATCCTACTTGAACTTACTGATGTGCAATATGCGATTTTATGGGCGACCTTAAGTTTCTTGCTTAACTATATTCCCAATATCGGATCAATCATTGCCGCCGTGCCAATTGTGGTTCAAGCCTTGCTACTTAACGGTTTCCCAACAGGCTTTGGGGTCGCCATTGGCGTAGGGGCGATTAATATGATTGTGGGTAATATTCTCGAACCAAAAATGATGGGGCGCACTTTAGGTTTATCCACCCTTGTGGTTTTCCTCTCATTATTATTTTGGGGGTGGTTATTAGGAACAGTCGGAATGTTGCTTTCAGTGCCACTCACAATGGTGTTAAAAATTGCCCTTGAAGCCAGCCCAGAAACCATTAAATATGCCATTTTACTAGGCGATGTGAAAGACATTAACCGCGAAATTATCGACGCCAAACAAGAAGTCGCCGAACGAATGAAAGAGCAAGCTGAGTGGGAAGAAAATGCGGAAGAAATTGCAGATGCAATCGCCACCGCAAAAGAAGAAGCGAAAAACGAAGCCATCGCAGGCGTTATCGCTGAAGCAAAAGCCGAAATTGAAGCGGAAATCCAAGCCATCGCCAAAGCCGCCGATCAAAAATAACAAAACTAATTAAAAACACACCGCACTTTTTACTAATAGAGAAAGTGCGGTATATTCTCTTCAACTTACTTAGCTAATTCTTTTTATGTGCTTGAGCCTGTGATCAACTCTTAATGGGAGTTAATATGCGAGAATATATATGGCTTTTCCCTATTATTTTTGTGTTTCACGATTTGGAAGAAATCATTGGTATGAGAGTATTTTTGCACAAAAATAAGGTGTTACTTAATCAAAAATATCCGTATTTTTATAAGTTATCGAAGGACTTTAGTACGGAAGGATTTGCACTAGCAGTATTAGAAGAGTTGGTCATATGCTTATTACTTTGTTTATTAGTCGTATTTATCCATAATGAAGTGACTTCTGGTCTTTGGCTAGGCGCTTTCATCGCTTGTACCTTACATTTCTTTATTCATATCATACAAACTCTAGTATTAAGAAAATATATTCCTGCAACAATCACAAGTATTATTTGTTTACCAATTTCTATATGGATTCTTTATCAATGCATATCACAACTAGAATACCCTTTGGATCGCATATTCCCTTATCTGGTTATGGGTTTTGTTCTTGTCGGGATAAACTTATTTTTGGCACAAAAACTGATCGGCGTATTTACTCGATTTATGAATAAGCACATCATAAATTAGTTGCTTTATATAAGTTGTATAGTGCTTCATTCTGAATAGCGACATTTTGTTCTTATATCGTGTTAGAACTTTCTTAAAACCTACCGCACTTTTTTCTTTCTCGATCGAGATCGCAAAAAAGTGCGGTGTTTTTTTACAGAGTTTGGCGAAATTGCTAGATTAATGCGTACTAACTCTGTACAATCGCAACTCATTTTTTAGAGGCGATTATCAATGCCGCAATGTGTAACAACGAGGCTCTATGTTAGAACAACAAACTTGTGCTGAAAATGCAGTAAAAACTGTTGATGTGTCAGCAGAACCAGCGAAAAAAATCAATTTAATGAACTTAACGCGTCAACAAATGCGTGAGTTTTTCAAAGAGTTGGGCGAAAAACCGTTTCGTGCTGATCAATTAGTAAAATGGATTTATCATTTTGGCGAAGATGACTTCGACAATATGACTAATATTAACAAAAAGTTAAGAGATAAATTAAAACAAGTTGCTGAAATTAAAGCACCAGAAGTAGCCGTGGAACAACGCTCTGCAGATGGTACGATCAAATGGGCAATGCAAGTGGGCGATCAGCAAGTGGAAACCGTATATATTCCAGAAGCGGATCGTGCGACATTATGTGTATCTTCACAGGTGGGCTGTGCGTTAGCTTGTACTTTCTGTTCAACTGCACAACAAGGTTTTAACCGCAACTTAACGGTATCTGAAATTATCGGTCAGGTATGGCGTGCATCAAAAATCATTGGTAACTTTGGTGTGACTGGTGTGCGACCAATCACTAACGTGGTAATGATGGGAATGGGCGAGCCGTTGTTAAACGTGGCAAACGTTGTGCCAGCAATGGAAATTATGTTGGATGATTTTGCTTATGGTTTATCAAAGCGTCGTGTCACACTTTCAACTTCAGGTGTTGTGCCTGCTTTAGATAAATTAAGTGAAATGATTGATGTGGCACTTGCGATTTCATTACACGCACCAAACGATGAGCTACGTGATGAAATTGTGCCGATTAATAAAAAATATAATATCAAGGCATTAATTGATTCTGTAAATCGTTATCTCAGTGTTTCTAATGCAAACCACGGCAAAGTGACGATTGAATATGTGATGTTAGATCACGTGAATGACTCGGTTGAACACGCACATCAGCTTGCGCAAGTATTGAAAAATACACCAAGTAAGATCAATTTAATTCCGTGGAACCCATTCCCAGAAGCGCCTTATGCGAAAAGCTCAAATACGCGTATTGATCGTTTCCAAAAAACATTAATGGAATATGGTTTTACAGTGATTGTGCGTAAGACTCGTGGGGATGATATTGATGCTGCCTGTGGTCAACTCGCAGGTGATGTTATTGACCGCACAAAACGTACTGCGCAGAAAAAACAATTTGGACAAGAAATTGTGGTGCGTAACCACTAATTAAGTTTTACATTTAAGATAAAAAGGAGAAAAAATGAACCGCACTTTGAAATTATGGATAGCGAGCATTTTTTCTCTTTTTCTTTGTGCTTGTGTTTCACAATCAGAAAAACAGACTGTGAATTTAGAGCAAGCTGCAAAAGCGAGAGTGGAATTAGGTTTAGGTTACTTAGCTCAAAATGATTTTGTGCAATCTAAGAAAAACCTTGATAAAGCTCTTGCGCATTCACCAAATTCTTATTTAGTTCATTCAGCATTAGCTTATTTTTATCAAAAACAAGGTGATGCTGAAAATGCCACTAATGCTTATTTAACTGCGATTAAACTGAGCCCACAGCAAGGAGATGTGTTAAATAATTACGGTGCATTTTTGTGTAGTCAAGGCAAGTTTGAACAAGCGTATGCACATTTTGAACAAGCGTTACAAAGTAAAAATTATTATCAGCAAGCAGATACTTATGAAAATATGGCTCTTTGTGCTTTTGCACAAAGAAATACAGAAATTTATCAACACGCTGTGCAGAAATTGATGAATATTGATGAAAGCCGAGTCAGAAAACTTCCTAAAACCTTAAAATAGTCTTTTTCCTTTGTAAAATAGCCAACTGAAAGGTTTTATCTATGTAATAACTATTGCAAAACCTGCTTTACAACTTTAAACTTTGGTACTTAAATTTCTTTAAATCGCATTAGGATGGTTATGACTACGGCAATCAACAATACAGAGAAACTCGAAATCACTTTAGGTGATAAGTTCCGACAAGCTCGTGAAGCGCAAAACCTTTCCATTGAAGACGTTTCTAAGCAGATTGCGTTGAGACCGTCTATCCTACAACATATTGAAAATAATGAATTTATTCATAAAGCGATACCCGCTACCTTTATGAAAGGATATGTTAAAAATTATGCGAAATTTTTAAGATTACCAGATTCAATTTGGATTGGTGTGAATTTTGGTGATGATCTTACTAATGATCTCGGAAAAAATGCACGTGCAACAAGAGCAGTCAATCAATATTCCTCTCATAATCGTTGGATCGGTTGGTTAAGTTTAATCGTGATTTTAGTTGTTGCCGGAATGACAGGACTTTGGTGGTGGGAAAGCTATCAACAATCTAATGTTGAGCGTGATAATTTAGTGCAAAATTATGCGGAAACAAGTATTCAACCCTCATCTACTAGTGATTCGGGCAATGCTGTCGCGGCTTTACCTGCGACAGCTACCGTGAGTAGTGCGGTGTCGACAGTAACAGAAGCTGTCCAGCTTCAACCAATGCAAACATCTTCAAATCAAGTTCCTGCTGCACAAACTAATACTGAAAGACAGTCTGTGGAAGGTTCTGGGTTAAGTATTCCAGTTGTGACATTGCCTTTAACTGAAGTGACTAAAACTGCAACAAATATTAATTCAGTAAATACGCCTGTGGTGATTAATCCACAAGATGAACAGCCAGTTACTTCTGCTGATGTATTAAAAGCAGAAATGGCGAAATTAGATGATTCACAAAATACGACAGTTTTAGCCGAAAACCAACCTGTCGCAGCAGTCACAAATGATGAGCTATATATTGAAGTGACAGGTACTTGTTGGATCAGCGTGAAGAATAAAAATGGTCGTGTTTTAGCACAAAAAGAATATAAACAAGGTGATGTATTAAGCTTTAACGAAGGTGGTCCGTACTCGTTAATCGTGGGTGCGCCAAGCAATGTAAACATCACTTATAAAGGCGAAGCTTATCCATTAAAAGTGGATGGTCGCGTAGCAAGATTTAAGTTACCACAATAATGTGGCAAATAAAGGTAGCAAACTAAGATGTTAGCAAAACCAAATATTAAACGTAGAGAATCAAAAAAAATCTACGTTGGCAATGTGCCAGTGGGTGGTGATGCACCAATTGCAGTGCAATCAATGACAAACACCAGAACGACTGATGTGGACGCTACAGTCGCTCAAATTAAAGCACTTGAGCGTGTTGGTGCAGATATTGTTCGTGTTTCTGTACCGACAATGGATGCGGCAGAAGCGTTCAAACTAATTAAGCAACAAGTGAATGTACCATTAGTGGCAGATATTCATTTTGATTATCGTATCGCATTAAAAGTAGCGGAATACGGTGTTGATTGCTTGCGTATTAACCCTGGTAATATAGGTCGTGAAGATCGTATTCGTGCTGTGGTAGATTGTGCGCGTGATAACAATATTCCAATTCGTATTGGGGTTAATGCAGGATCTTTAGAAAAAGATCTGCAAGAGAAATATGGCGAGCCAACCCCAGAAGCATTATTAGAGTCAGCATTGCGTCACGTGGAAATTTTAGATCGTTTGAACTTCGATCAATTTAAAGTGAGCGTGAAAGCATCGGATGTATTCTTAGCTGTTGAATCTTACCGTTTGTTAGCGAAAGCAATCTCACAGCCATTGCATTTAGGTATCACTGAAGCAGGTGGTGCGCGTGCAGGTGCGGTGAAAAGTGCGGTCGGTTTAGGCATGCTTTTAGCAGAAGGTATTGGTGATACATTACGTGTGTCTTTAGCTGCGGATCCTGTAGAAGAAATTAAAGTAGGTTTTGATATTTTAAAATCATTACGTATTCGTTCACGTGGAATTAATTTTATTGCTTGTCCAACTTGTTCACGCCAAGAATTTGATGTGATTGGCACAGTAAATGCACTTGAACAACGTCTTGAAGACATTATTACACCAATGGATGTGTCTATTATCGGTTGTGTGGTAAATGGACCGGGTGAGGCCCTTGTGTCTGATTTAGGGGTGACCGGCGGCAACAAAAAAAGTGGCTATTATTTAGATGGCGAACGCCAAAAAGAACGCTTCGATAACGATGATTTAATTAATCAACTAGAAGCAAAAATCCGTGCGCGTGTTGCTGCACAGGATCCCAAAAATAGAATTATTTAAAATATAAGAGAAAAGAAGTAGGACATTATTGTGGCAAAAACAATTCAAGCAATTCGTGGTATGAATGATTGTTCCCCAACTGAAAGCCCATTGTGGCAATGGGTGGAAGGCAAAGTGCGGTCAGTTTTACAAAATTATGGTTATTCTGAAGTCCGTATGCCAATAGTGGAAAGTACACCGTTATTTGCACGTGCAATCGGTGAGGTCACGGATGTTGTATCAAAAGAAATGTACACATTTTGGGATAATGATGAGCAATTAACTTTACGCCCTGAAGGCACTGCTGGGTGTGTGCGTGCGGCAATTGAACATGGTTGGATTTATAACCAAGAACAACGTTTATGGTATATGGGGCCAATGTTCCGTCACGAACGTCCACAAAAAGGTCGATATCGTCAATTTCACCAAGCAGGTGTTGAAGTGTTTGGTATTCCTAATCCAGAAATCGATGCAGAATTAATTATATTGACTGCTCGTTTATGGAAAGAGTTGGGTATTTTTGAACACGTGACCTTACAACTTAACTCAATCGGTTCCTTAGAAGCACGTAAAAATTATCGCTCAGCATTAGTAGAATTCTTACAACAGCACGTTGATTTACTAAGTGACGAAGAAAAAGAACGTTTAGAGAAGAATCCTTTACGTATTTTGGATACCAAAAACCAAGCATTACAAGAAGTACTAAATGAAGCACCAAAATTATTAGATTATTTAGATGATGACAGCCGTGAGCATTTTGCACAACTTTGTTCATTGCTCGATGCGATTGGTATTCAATACGAAGTGAACCCAAAATTAGTGCGTGGTTTAGATTATTACAATAAAACCGTATTTGAATGGGTTACTTCAGCATTAGGTGCACAAGGTACTGTTTGCGGTGGTGGTCGTTATGATGGCTTAGTAGAACAACTTGGTGGACACTCAACTACCGGTGTTGGTTTCGCAATGGGCTTAGAGCGTTTAGTGTTGTTAGTGCAAGAGGTGAATAAAGACATTTTACTGCCAAGTGCGGTAGATATTTATGTTGTTTACCAAGGTGAAGGTACAACTTTGGCGGCATTTCGATTAGCTGAAACACTGCGTTCTGAATTATCTCACTTACGTGTGATGACTCATTGCAGTGGTGGTAATTTTAAAAAACAATTTAAGCGTGCGGATAAAAGTGGAGCAACACTTGCACTAGTTATTGGAGAAAGCGAGGTTCAAAATCAGCAAGTTGTAGTGAAACACTTACTGAACGGAGCCGAACAGCAAACTATTGCATTAAGTGAAATTGTTGCATACATTAAGAATAATTTGTAATCGAATAAGGATCTAAAATGGCTTATACAATTGAAGAAGAACAAGAGTTGAATCAGCTGAAAGCGTGGTGGAGTGAAAATCACAAAACAGTAATTGCTTCTGTGATTTTAGCTTTTGCTGCAATTTTGGGTTGGAATTATTGGAAAAGTTACCAAATTACAAAAACTCAGCAAACTTCTGCAGCTTATGAGTATTTAATTTACCGCAATACTACAGATTTGACTGAACGTAATAAAGACATTGAGCAGTTTGTACAAGAAAGCGGTAAGAATGTTTATTCAACTTTGGCGTTATTAAATAAAGCGAAAGTTGAAGTTGAACAACAATTCTATGCATTAGCGGAAAAAACTTTAAAACAAGCAGTTACAGATGCGCCAGATGATATTTTAGCTTCAATTGCATCATTACGTTTAGCATCAGTTCAATACCAGCAGCATGATTATAATGGTGCATTAGATAGCTTAAATAAAGTGAAGTCAGATGTTTGGGATAGCAAAAAGTATCTTCTAATGGGTGATATTTCCCTCGCAAAAGGTGATATTGTTTCTGCGAAAACAAACTATGAAAAAGCCCAAGAAAAAGCCTCTCCGTTAGAGGCTCAATGGTTGAAAGTGCGGTTAAATAATTTATAATTATATTTAATAAGGCTTGGCGTTTAAGTTCCAAGCCTTTTTTATTATGTGACGCTTTTTCGTAGATAGGACAGTTTAAATGGCATTGCAAATTGGTATTGATTTAGGTACTACAAACAGCCTCATTGCACAATTTGTTGATGGTGAAACAAGATTAATTCCGAATAAGTTGGGACATTATTTAACGCCATCAGTCATCAGTGTAAGTGATGATGACCGTTTACTTGTTGGGCTTTCTGCTCGTGAGCGATTAGCTACTCAACCACATTTAAGTGCTGTTGCATTTAAACGTTTTATGGGCACCGATAAAATTTTCAAGCTTGGAAAACGAAGTTTTCGAGCAGAAGAATTATCCGCAATTATTCTGAAAAGTCTGAAGGAAGATGCTGAAGTTTTTTTAGGGGAACCCGTTGAAGATGTGGTGATTACTGTTCCCGCTTATTTTAATGCTATTCAACGTCAAGCGACAAAAGCAGCTGCACAAATGGCAGGCTTAAATGTTCTACGTTTACTAAATGAACCCACAGCAGCAGGGCTTGCTTATAATTTACAAGAAAAGCCTGATGATACTCGTTTCTTAATTTATGATCTTGGTGGTGGCACATTTGATGTGTCGATTTTGGATTATTTTGATGGTGTCGTTCAAGTTTCTGCTAGTGCAGGGGATAATCATTTAGGCGGTGAAGATTTTGTTCAAGTGCTATCCCATTGTTTTTTAAAAAATTGTACAACTTTAAATGAGAAAGAGTACTACAAAATTCAAGAGAGCAATGAATACTGGCAGATTTTTGAGAATGCCAAACGGGTGCTAAGTCAATCTAAACATGTGGATATTTGTTTGACACTCGATGGTGAGCAACATCAAGCTAAAGTCACGTTAAATGAATTTCAACAAGCCTCTCAATCCTTATTATTCCGACTTCGTCAGCCTTTGGAACGAGCTTTGCGTGATGCAAGATTGAAACCTAATCAAATCGAGGGAGTGATTTTAGTTGGTGGTGCAACACGCATGCCGATGATTCGTAATATGTTGGGGCAACTTTTCCAACGTATTCCTCAAGCTAGTATTAACCCTGATGAGGCGATTGCAAGAGGCGCTGCAGTACAAGCCGCCTTAATTGCTCGTCATCATTGTGTTGAAGAGATTGTATTAACAGATGTAATGCCGTTTTCTTTAGGCACCAATATTGTACGTTATTTGGCAGACGGTAGACGTATTGAGGGGCAATTCGCACCGATTATTGAACGTAATATGCCTGTGCCAGTTTCTCGTGTGCAAACCTTTAGTACAGTGACTGATAACCAAACCCAAATTTTATTTGAAGTTTTACAAGGTGAGTCCCCATTAGCTAAAGAGAATTTGCGTTTAGGTGAGATGTGCATCCGAATTCCTCCGAAACCTGCGGGAGAGATTGCGATTGATGTACGTTTTAGCTATGACTCCAATGGGCTATTGGAAGTGGATATAAGCAACCAAGAAATCAATTTACAAGTCTCCAATATTTTCCAACAAAATGCACAAAATTTGACAGATGCTCAAATTGTAGAATCTCGCCAAAAATTGACCGCACTTAAAGTGCATCCACGTGAGCAAGAGCAAAATATTTATTTACTGGAAAAAGCGAAACGTTTATATAGTGAATATTTAGGCGATAATCGACAAATGATTAGTGAACAGATGGGCTATTTCTTGTGTGCTTTGGATTCACAAGATGACACGCAAATACGACGAGCACGAAAACATTTTGGTGATTTTCTATCTCGCTATGATAGTGGTTGGTTGCTATAAATAGCGGGAGAATAAGTGATGAGCTGTTGGACTATTTTAGGGATCGAGCCGACTTATGACGAGAGGGAAATTCGGCGTGCTTATGCAAAGAAACTAAAAATCACACGTCCAGATGACGACCCTGAGGCCTATCAACGCTTGCGAGAGGCTTTCGATGATGCCTTGATGATGGCGCCTTATTTTGCAAGCCAACATGATTCTCAGGATAAAAATAATTGGCTCGATGACGATATAGATATTCGCGAAAATGAAAAAAATGCAGGTTGTGAATTTGTAGAAGAGCAAAATACAGCACAGTTATTTGAAAACGAATTTCGTTTTGATGATGTGTATTCTGCTTGGTTCAATAAATCTGAATTTCTCTCTAATATAAATAAACAGGATGCAGGTTCAACTCCAGATTGTACCACTGAACAAAATAATCCAGCCGAAGCATCCAGCATTAATGCTGTAATGGATACATCGGAACTCTTTTATGAGCATATCAGTGCTTCTCAACTGATTGAAATCATTGAACGTTGGTTCAAGCAGGGCGGTGATATTTTACTGATTGAGAAATGGAGAGAAATACAGAATCTACTCACTAAATTACCGATTGAAGAGAGTGAAGATGTTTCTTGGTCATTTTTAAGTTTTTTACGAGAGAATAATATAGACAATCCAATGTTGTGGGCACAATGGTCTTCTTATTTTAACTGGCACAATGATTATCAAATCCAATTTAGACTTAATTATGATGATATTGAAGACCTAAATAAATATATTCTCTTAGCTGATCTTCATTCTCCTCAACCGACACGATTTTTTGAATATCCTATTTTTAGCACATTCCTCGCGCGTTTAAATCAAGGCACAAATTTCATCTTCAATGTGCTTTACGCCTTTCTGATTGCGCCTTTTCTATTTTATGAGTTACCTGAACCACAACGAAAATTTTTTGAGAGGCAACATAAGGGGATAAAGCGCTTATACGATTGGGCAATTCTATTGCGTTTAATGTTTCGTGGTGAGTTGATTATTGGCTTGATCATAATGATTTATTATGCGGAAGCAGATTTCACTGATGGGTTAATTTCTGCTAGTGTTTTCATTTTAGGCTTTTTGTTTATCAGTACCTTACTCTTGATGGCTTTTTATCGGCTGTTATCGCCTTTTACAATGTGGTTAAATCGTTATCTTGCCTTTCTTTTCGGTCTCTGCCTGCCTATTGTATTAATTTTGATACGTCATTTGGTAGCAATACCAGCTTATTTTGATGCTGTGTATTTTTTACTTCTGTTGTTATCCTGGAGCAGTTTAGCAACTCGAATACTGAGAGAGAGTCTCTTTGTGTATATTTTTATGACTTGTTTTATGTATTTTATGTTTATTGAGATGACTAACTATGCACTAGAATTGGCGATTTTCTGGATTAATTTTAATTTCTTTTTAGAGAAATATGCCAGAGCGTATTTTGCCCAACTGCTCACGATGAAAGATATCTTATCTAGTAAGCTGATACAGCAAAATATGTTATGGCGTTTAATGTATGCGATAAGAGGATTACTTATTTGGTTTTTCTTGCTTCCTGTGCAAATTGTTAATTGGTTTATGGATTATGAAGATAAAGGCAGTGTATTCGAGTTGATTGCCGTGAGTGTGTTATTGATGTGGGGAGTGAGTTTTTTCAGTACGCAGCCTTTATTATTCTTTTATCCTATTGTGTTTCTCGTTATTGGTATCCAGAAGCTGATAAAAATAGTCCTGCTATATCAATTAAGAAAAAATGTATCTTGAGTGAGTTTATTAATGAAATTTCGCATTCCCCCGCCAGTAATTTTTCTAGCTTGTGCTACTGTAATGTGGTTTTTACCGCCTGTTTATTCATTCCCTCGTTATTTATGGACAATTGCATTGCTATTTGTTTGTAGCGGTGCAATTGGCACACTGAGCCTTTGGCAATTTTGGCAGGCAAAAACCACTGTTGATCCCATTGCGTTAGAAAAAGCCAGTCAGCTGGTTGTCAGTGGTGTGTATCGGTTTAGCCGAAACCCAATGTATTTAAGTTTAGCATTGCTTTTATTGGCGTGGGGGCTCTGGCTTGGTAGCTTAAGTGCGGTCATTTTTTTAATTGTTTTTCTTTTTAGTATCACGCAACTTCAAATTAAGCCAGAAGAAAAAGTGCTAGAAAAATTGTTTGGAGAAGAATACCGCTCTTATAAACAAAAAGTGAGACGTTGGATATAAAAAAGCAAAGCGTAAATCACGCTTTGCTTTTAATTGAGTGAGAAAATGGATTATTTTGAAAAATCCACTTGGTATACAGCGAAACCAATTTCATCAGTACCCACAAAGTTGACTGCATATTGTGATTTTTCTTGGATGAACTGTTTTGCTTTTTCACTTGGTGAAGTTTCAAAACGAACATCTAATTTAACTTTGCTATTGATTGGTGCAATACGCCAGTTTTTATCTGCACTTGGGCTCACATGACCGTGTACTTTACTTTCCTCAGTGATGTAGTTCGCCAAAATTTGACGGTTTTCATCTGGTGCTGCAAATACGATGTGTTTATCGCCTGTTCCTGGGAATTTACCACTGTATGCTCGGTAGTTATTAGTTGCAATTAAGAACTCTGCTTTTGGATCGACTGGTTTACCTTGATAAGTTAAGTTGATTACTCGCTCAGCTTTATCATTAATTAATTTACAATCCCCATTATAACGTGCTGGTTTGGTAATATCGAATTGATATTGTACACCGTCAATGACGTCAAAGTTATAGGTACGGAAACCTGTCCAATCTAATAGGCTTTGTGGTTGATCGTTTGTTGGGTCTATTTGTTTAAACATACCTGCGCTGCATTCTAACCATTCTTTTAATTGTGCACCAGTGACTTTAACGATCACTAATGTGTTTGGATAGAGGTATAAGTCTGCTGCGTTACGGAAGGTTAAATCACCCTTATCTACTTCAGTATAACCTGTAGGATCATTTTTACGTCCACCCGCTTTAAATGGTGCACCTGCACTTAATACAGGTAAGCCTGCCAATTCAGGTAAGTTTTTCACTACATTTTCAGCATATGCTTTTTGAGCTTGGTTTACGATTTGTACTGTTGGGTCATCTTGCACGAGAGCAAGGTAACTGTACATATTGTCGGTTGCTTTACCAATTGGCTGAGCAACGAATTGACGAGTTGCATCGTGAACTGGGGCAAGAATTGCATTCATTTCATCGTCTGATTGTGCAATTGCAACTTTTTTCTCATTATCATAGATTGGTCTAAGCTCCGCCTTACCATCTACAACAACCCATTTATCGCCATGTTGTGCAAGCTCTAAGTCAACAACGCTGATGTTGTTCCCCCAATAACCTGCCATACTTTCAGGTACACCTTTCACTGTACCTTTTGAGATATCTACATTTGGTGATTTAGCAAATTCTTTGTTTGGGAATAAACGGTGCGAATGACCGAAAATGATTGTATCGATGCCTTTCACGTCTGCCAGATAGAATGCGGAGTTTTCAGCCCCTTCTCTATATGGCTCGTCAGATGGCCCTGTGTGTGCTAAAGCAATGATGATATCTGCACCTTTTTCTTTTAACACTGGCACATATTTTTCCGCAGTTTTCTTGATATCATGTGCTAATACATGACCTTCTAAATGCGCTTTATCCCACACCATAACTTGTGGTGGCACAAAACCGATATAACCGATTTTTACGACTTGCAATTGACCATTAGCATCCATAATGCCTTTTTCTTGGATCACATAAGGTTGGTAACGTGGTTCGCCTGATTCAGCTTTCACTACGTTTGCGTTAATGATTGGGAATTTTGCTTCTGCGATTGCATCATCTAAGTATTTTAAACCATAGTTAAATTCATGGTTACCTAATGTGCCTACATCGTAATGCATTGCATTTAACACTTCGATAGCAGGGTTCGCTTTACCTTCTTTATAACCTTTTGCTGCTTGGTAGTCAGCAATTGGGTTACCTTGAATCAAGTCACCATTATCAACTAAAATGCTGTTCTTTACTTCCTTGCGAGCTTGTCTGATTAAAGTTGCGGCACGGGTAAAACCAAATTTTTCAGTAGGCGCATCTTTATAATAGTCAAAATCTGTTAAAAAACTGTGTAAGTCAGTGGTTGCGATCACTCGAAGTGATGCTGAATTGTTAGGGGTGGCAAAAACATATTTAGATGCGGTAAAAGTTAAAATACTGCAAGCACCTAATTGCAGAAAACGTCTTCTATCCATAAATGACTCCTCGATAAATAAGTAGGGTATAAAGGATTTAATTGTAGAAAAAATAGCGCTGTATCTCTACTCATTTTTAGCAGATTAATGTGATCTACTTCATAAACTAGAGAAAAGTGCGGTTAAAATTTATCTAAAATAAATTTGCTACTCTAAATGTAAAAATCCCCTTGATGAGGGGATTTTTATACGCTGCTAGAATGTTCGAGCGCAATTATTTTGAACAGTTGCAGTGCTCGGTTTTTTTCTCAAAACGTTCTGCAACAAAATCCCAGTTTACAACGTTCCAGAATTCTTTAATGTAGTCCGGACGGCGGTTTTGGAATTTCAAGTAATAAGCGTGCTCCCAAACATCTAAACCTAATAATGGGTAGCCTTCACACCCCGCGATTTCTTTTCCCATTACAGGTGAGTCTTGGTTTGCTGTTGAAACTACAGCTAATTTGCCATTCTCTTGTAATACTAACCAAGCCCAACCAGAGCCGAAACGAGTAGCTGCTGCTTTTTCAAATTCAGCTTGGAATGTTTCTACTGAACCAAAATCACGTTCGATAGCGTCTTTTAAAGCACCTTGTAATGTTGTACCTTTTTTCAAACTTTTCCAGAAAAGAGTGTGGTTTAAGTGACCGCCTACGTTGTTACGTAATACAGTGAATTTATCTGTAGGCACTTCTGCTAGTTTAGTTAATAATTGACCTGGGCAGCCTTGTGCTAATTCTGGTAAGCTTTCTAATGCTGCGTTAGCGTTGTTAATATAGGCTTGATGATGTTTAGAATGGTGAATTTCCATTGTCATCGCATCGAAATGTGGTTCTAATGCATCATAAGCATAACCAAGTTCTGGTAGAGTATAAGCCATAGTAAATTTCCTTTATTTGAGTAAAAGTAGGGTGGCAGAATTGCCAAAAAAGTAACAAGATTTTAACAGAAAATTTGATTAAGATCATTATTTCTGATTGATTTTGCATCATTAAGCGAAATTTTTCATATTTTCTTGAGAAGAAAAAGGGTGGAATTTCCACCCTTTTTATTTTTATCTGCAAGTACTTTCAACATTTGCTGCGGCAATTGCCACCATATTGATGATACGACGTACAGAAGAGGCAGAAGTTAAAATGTGCGTTGGTTTATTGATGCCCATTAAAATTGGTCCCACGGTGATTGGCGTTGCAGTACCTTGAAGTAAATTCAAACTAATACGTGCGGCTTCCATATTTGGCATGACTAATAAGTTTGCGGCACCTTTAATTGGGCTATCAGGCATAATGGTATTGCGAAGTTTTTCATTTAGTGCCACATCACAATGCATTTCACCGTCAATAATTAGCTCTGGTGCTTGTGCTTTCACTAACGCTAAAACTTCACGCATTTTAACCGCACTTGGGTCATCAAAAGTGCCATAGTTAGAGTGTGATACTAACGCAATTTGTGGCTCAATACCGAAACGACGAATTTCATTGGCTGCCATAATCGTGATTTCAGCTAATTCTTCCGCAGTTGGATTTTGGTTTACAAAAGTATCAGTGATGAATAGGTTGCCCGTTGGTAGCACAAGCCCATTTACTGTCGCTGGTGTTTTAATACAAGATTGTACACCTAAAATAGCTTTGACGTTATCAAGGTGTGATGAGTAAGGTCCCACTAAGCCACATAGCATCGCATCTGCTTTGCCGAGTGATAATAAGGTGGCACCAATGACAGTTGGGTTGTGTAACATTTTGCGTTTTGCCCCTGCTGGTGTGATACCTTGACGTTTATGTGAATTGTAGTAAGCAGTCCAACATTCTTCATAGTATGGATTATTTTCTATATCCACTAACTCGAAGTCACGCCCAGCTTGGATGTGTAAGCCTAATTGTTTGATTTTTTGCTCAATTACATTTGGGCGACCTAACAATACAGGGTTTGCAATATCTAAAGTAGCAATTTCTTGCACGGCGTGTAAGACACGAGATTCCTCTCCATCTGTTAAGAGAACACGTTTTTTGTTTTGTTTGGCTTGTGCGAAAACAGGTTTCATAAATAAGTTTGTTTTGTAAACAAACTGTGTGAGTTTTTCTACATAAGCATCAAAATCTTCAATAGGACGAGTTGCTACACCTGAATTCATTGCTGCTTTTGCGACTGCAGGGGCAATTTTTACGATCAAACGCGGATCAAATGGTTTTGGAATAAGGTATTCTGGACCAAAAGATAATTCTGTTTCACCGTAAGCAGATGTCACCACTTCACTTTGCTCTGCGAGGGCAAGATCAGCAATAGCGTGCACTGCTGCGAGTTTCATTTCCTCATTAATGGCAGTTGCACTGACATCTAAAGCACCACGGAAAATGAATGGGAAACACAGTACGTTATTCACTTGGTTTGGATAGTCAGAGCGACCAGTACAAACAATCGCATCTGGGCGAACAGCTTTTGCTAGCGGTGGTAATATTTCAGGTTCAGGGTTTGCTAACGCAAGAATTAATGGATTTGCAGCCATTGTTTTTACCATTTCTTGTGTTAATGTGCCTGCTGCTGAACATCCGAGGAAAATATCCGCATCATTAATGACCTCAGCTAAAGTACGTTTACCGTTATCTTCAATAGCATACAGTTTTTTGGTTTCATCCATGCGCTCATCACGGCCGTGGAAGATAACGCCTTTTGAGTCACATACAATAATATTTTCACGTGGTAAACCAAGGCTTACTAATAAATTTAAACAGGCGATGGATGCTGCACCAGCACCAGATGCCACTAATTTTACTTTCGCAATATCTTTTTTCACGATGCGCAGGCCGTTTATAATTGCTGCTGCGCTGATAATTGCAGTACCGTGCTGGTCGTCGTGGAAGACTGGAATTTTCATTCTTTCACGCAGTTTTTGCTCAATGTAAAAACATTCAGGCGCTTTAATATCTTCTAAATTAATCCCGCCAAAAGTAGGTTCAAGTGAGGCAATAATATCAACTAATTTATCGGGATCTTTTTCATCAATTTCAATATCAAATACGTTAACTCCAGCAAATTTTTTGAATAGTACACCTTTTCCTTCCATCACAGGTTTACCTGCAAGTGCACCGATATTACCTAATCCTAAAACTGCAGTACCATTAGAAATTACTGCTACTAAATTACCACGTGATGTATAACGGTAAGAGGCGGATGGATCTGCTTGAATTTCAAGGCAAGGTACGGCAACGCCAGGCGAATAAGCTAACGCTAAATCACGTTGAGTTGCGAGCGATTTAGTTGGGCTAACTTCAATTTTCCCAGGGGTTGGATACTCGTGAAAATCGAGAGCAGCTTGGCGTAATTGTGCATCCATAAAAGAGTCCTCTTGTTGGTGAATAAATAAATATTTGGATGATCTATTATAAAGAAAATAGGAATAAAAAATGTGAGCTAAAACACAGTATTAATATTTTAGTTACAAAGTACTATTGCTTAGTTTGGAAAATATCTCACTTTGGATATGAAACGTAGTAGAATATGAGCGTTTATGATTTGAAAGATTAAGATATAAAATGCGATTAGATAAGTTTTTAGCAGAAAGTACAGGATTAACACGTTCACAAGCCAATAAAGTATTGAAACAAAGTGCGGTTACAATGAATGGAAAAGTGGAAAAAAATGGCTCAGTGAAAGTCAATTCTGAAGATGAAATTTGCTTTGATGGTGAGTTGCTCACTTGGATTGAGGAAGGGCAATACATTATGTTATATAAACCACAAGGTTATGTGTGCTCGCACGATGATGGTGATTATCCAACAATTTATCAGTTTTTTGATTATCCACTTTCAACTAAATTACATAGCGCAGGGCGCTTAGATGTAGACACTACAGGTCTTGTACTATTAACTGATGATGGACAATGGTCGCATCGTATTACCTCTCCAAAACACCATTGCGAGAAAACTTATCTAGTGACATTAGCCGATCCTATCGAAAGCAATTATCAACAAGCGTGTGAGGCTGGGATTTTATTACGTGGAGAGAAAGAACTCACTAAACCTGCAAAATTAGAAATTCTAGATGATTACAATGTGAATTTAACTATTAGTGAAGGGCGTTATCATCAAGTAAAACGTATGTTTGCCGCTTTGGGTAATAAAGTGGTAGGGTTACATCGTTGGAAAATTGGCTGTATTGAACTAGATGAAACCCTTGAAGAGGGAGGATATCGTTCTCTTTCTGAACAAGAAATTAATAGTTTCAATAAAGGATGATATTTTGATTGAACAAAAGCCATTGAAAGTAGGCGCTATTTTTATTGTTACTTTAGGTATTTTATCAATGCTTCCTCCACTGGGTGTTGATATGTACCTGCCTGCGTTTCTATTGATTGCGCAAGATTTGAATGTGACACCTGAAAAAGTACAACATACCTTAACTTTCTTTGCTGCCGGAATGGCGATTGGGCAGCTTTTTTGGGGGCCTGTTGGCGATAGTTATGGACGCAAACCGATCATTTTGTTAGGTGTGACGATTAGTGCAATTGCTGCATTGATTTTAACCAATATTCAGTCTATCGGAAATTTTACCGCACTTCGTTTTGTGCAAGGCTTCTTTGGGGCCGCTCCCGTGGTACTAGTTGGCGCAATTTTACGTGATTTATTTAATAAAAATGAGTTGTCCAAAATTATGTCTTCAATCACATTAGTATTTATGCTTGCACCATTACTTGCGCCGATTATTGGTGGACATTTGGTTTCTTGGTTTCATTGGCATTCCATTTTTTATGTGATTAGTTTTATGGGGCTTCTATCCTGTTTATTGGTGCTAGTCTTGATTCCTGAAACGCATCATAAAGAAAAACGCATTCCACTGAGATTGGGGGTTGTTGGACGCAATTTTTTAAGTTTGTGTAAGCAAAAAGAAGTATTGGGCTATATGTTTGCTTCAGCATTTGGTTTTGGTGGTTTATTTGCCTTAATTACCGCAGGATCAATTGTTTATGTGGGGCTTTATGGTGTTCCTGTTGATCAATTTGGTTATTTCTTTATGCTCAATATTGGTGTGATGACCATAGGCTCTGCTTTGAATGGTAAAATCGTGAATAAAGTGGGTACAGAAACAATGTTACGTGTAGGTTTAGCTATTCAATTTATCGCAGGTATTGGCTTGATTATGGTATCTATTCTTGATCTTGGCTTTTGGACAATGACGTGCTTTTTAGCGATTTTTGCAGGGCAAAATCCCCTGATTTCCTCCAATGCAATGGCATCTATTTTGGAAAAATTCCCGACAATGGCGGGAACTGCTAATTCAATGGTTGGTAGTGTGCGTTTTGGCACAGGCGCTATTGTAGGATCATTAGTCGCTTTAATGCCAATGAAAACACCTGCGCCTATGTTATTAACAATGGCCTTATGCAGTATTATTGGGGTGAGTTGTTATTATTTTTTAACTTATAGGAATTTAAATAAGGCAGATGGTCAAGCTCACGATTAAGGATATAGCACGACTAAGTGCGGTGGGAAAATCAACAGTTTCTCGAGTGCTGAATAATGATCCTAAAGTTAGTGAGGCAACTCGTCAACGTGTACAAGAGGTTATTGAGCAATATAGTTTTCAGCCGTCAAAATCAGCGAGAGCAATGAGAGGTATGTCTAACCGAGTGATTGGGATCATTGTGACACGCCTGTCTTCTACTGCTGAAAATCAAGTATTATCAAATGTTTTACCATTATTGTATGCTCAACAATGTGAGCCCATTATTGTCGAGAGCCAGTTTAAGGCTGAATTAGTTAGAGAGCATTTAGCCTTTTTCCAAAAACGTGGTGTTGATGGGGTGATTTTATTTGCGTTTAGTGAGTTAGATGAGAGTGATTTAGAGGGATGGCAACATAATATGGTTGTTATTGCGAGAAATTATACGACTTTCTCCTCTATTTACTATAATGATACAAAAGCAGTAAATTTGCTGATGTCCCATCTTTATGGACAAGGGCACCGTCAGATTAGTTATTTAGGTGTGAGCGATCAAGATACAACTACTGGTTATGCCCGTCATCAAGCATATTTACATTTTTGTCAACAATACAGCTTACAACCTTGCTCTTTACAAGGTGGATTAGGGTATGAATGGGCATATAATCACACAAGTGCGGTTATTTTTCCTGAAGTTTCTGCTCTTGTTTGTGCCACTGATACTTTAGCGATTGGCGCACTAAAATATCTGCAAGAACAACACTTATCACATATCCAAGTATGTGGGGTAGGCAAAAGCCGATTGTTACAGTTCTTATTTCCTAAGGTGTTAAGTGTTGATTTAGGGTTTGATCAAGTGGGTGAAGTTGCAGTGAAACAATTACTTGCTTTATTGGCACATCAACCTATTCAACATTATTGTCTCGATTGTCGATTAGTTATTTAATATCTTTATTTATCTTTTTATTGGATTTGTGATCTTGATCTCATTTTATTCACTTTATATGGGAACGTTCCCATTGATTGAATAATAAACATAATTATAATAAGCCATAATTTATTTCCCCTGTCGATTATCAAGTAAAAGAGGCTACTTATGGCAAAAATTGATCCAAATGCAGTAGATAAAATTATTGAATATGTTGGTGGACGCAAAAACATCGCAGCAGTTAGCCACTGTATTACTCGCTTACGCTTTATCTTAAACGATGAGAAAAAAGCTGATGATGAAAAGCTGAAAAGTTTACCAATGGTTAAAGCCAGTTTTGCAACGGGTGGTCAATATCAAGTGGTGATTGGTCAGGAAGTTAGTGATTATTACAAAGTTTTACTTGAAAAGACAGGCTTAGCTAATGCTGATAAAGAACAAATCAAAGCAGCAGCACGCCAAAATCAAAAATGGTATGAACGCAGTATTTCTCATTTAGCTGATATTTTTATTCCATTGCTACCAGCACTAATTAGTGGTGGTTTGATTTTAGGTTTCCGTAATGTGATTGGTGACATCAAAATGTTTGAAGATGGCACTAAAACACTAGTTGATATCAGCGCATTCTGGGCAAGTATGCACAGTTTCTTATGGCTGATCGGTGAGGCGATTTTCCACTTTTTACCAGTAGGTATCTGTTGGTCTATCGCACGTAAAATGGGAACATCGCCTATCTTAGGCATTGTGTTAGGGGTCACATTAGTTTCACCACAATTAATGAATTCTTATGCATTAGGATCACAACTGCCTGAAGCATGGGATTTTGGATTCATGGCAATTGAAAAAGTAGGATACCAAGCTCAAGTGATTCCAGCGATTATGGCTGGGCTAGCATTGTCATTTATCGAACGGTATTTAACTAAAATTGTACCCAATTATTTGAACTTAGTGATTGTGCCAGTAGTCTCTATTATCTTAGCGGTTTTCCTTGCACATTCAATTATCGGTCCAATCGGACGTGAAATTGGTAATGGTGTCGCTTTTGTTGTGAAACACGCTATGACGGGTGATTTTGCCCCAATTGGCGCAGCGTTATTTGGTTTCTTATATGCGCCATTAGTTGTAACTGGTGTACATCAAACAACACTAGCTATCGACTTCCAAATGATTGGTAGTATTGGGGGGACGCCAGTGTGGCCTTTAATTGCACTCTCAAACATTGCTCAAGCATCAGCTGTATTAGCGATTATTTATGTCAATAAAACAGCAGAATCTCGTGAGGTTTCTGTGCCCGCTGCAATCTCTGCTTATTTAGGCGTAACAGAACCTGCTATGTATGGGATTAACTTAAAATATCGTTTTCCAATGCTTTGCGCCATGATTGGTTCTACGGCTGCTGGTTTAATTTGTGGTCTAGCTGGTGTATTAGCAAGCAGTATTGGCGTGGGTGGTTTACCTGGAATTTTATCTATTCAACATCAATATTGGGCAGTCTATGCTTTAGCGATGGCAACAGCGATTGTCGTACCATTTATTCTCACTACTCTTGTTTACAAACGTAAAGAAAAAGCGGGTACTTTAAATTAATGCCGATTTTTAGTTTCTCTTTATCTTCAGATGTGAGAAAAGTGCGGTTTGTTTTTTATGATTTTTTAAATAGGCATAAAAATTGAGTGCAATACGAGTTGATAAGGAAAAAATATGAGTAGTAAACATTGGTGGCAAAATGGGGTTATCTACCAAATTTATCCAAAATCTTTCCAAGATACAACGGGAAGTGGAACTGGGGATATTCAGGGAATTATTAAGCGTTTAGATTATTTAAAAGAATTGGGCGTTGATGGGCTTTGGATTACACCGATGTATGTTTCGCCACAAATTGATAATGGTTATGACATCGCTAATTATCGTGATATAGATCCGAGTTATGGCAGTATGGCTGATTTTGAACAGTTAATTGCACAAGCGCATCAACGTGGCATCAAAATTGTGATGGATATGGTGTTTAATCATAGCTCAACTTTCCATCGTTGGTTTGTTGAAGGTGAGGACCCAAATAGCGAATATCACGACTATTATATTTGGCGTGAGAGTCCAACCAATTGGAAGTCAAAATTTGGCGGTTCAGCATGGAAATGGTCTGACAAAGCGCAAAAATATTATTTGCATTTATTTGCCCCCGAGCAGGCGGATTTAAATTGGGAAAATCCGAAATTACGTGAAGAATTATTTGATATTTGTAAATTCTGGGCTGAGAAAGGCATTGATGGCTTGCGCTTAGATGTGGTGAATTTAATTTCAAAACCTGAACAATTTGAAGATGACTACGAAGGGGATGGTCGCCGTTTTTATACAGATGGACCTAAAATTCACCAATATCTACAGTTATTAAATCAACGTGCACTCACTCCTTATGGCTTAATGACGGTTGGAGAGATGTCTTCGACAACCTTAGAAAACTGTCAAAAATATGCCAATTTAGCAGGCACAGAACTCTCGATGACTTTTAATTTTCATCATTTGAAAGTCGATTATCCAGATGGGGAAAAATGGACTTATGCTCAACCTGATTATGTACAATTGAAATCTATTTTTAATTATTGGCAACAAGGTATGTATGGCAAAGCTTGGAATGCCTTGTTCTGGTGTAATCATGATCAACCACGTATTGTGTCGCGCTTTGGCAATGAAGAACAGTGGCATCAAGAGTCAGCAAAAATGCTAGCTATGTTATTACACGGCTTGCAAGGAACACCTTATATTTATCAAGGTGAAGAATTTGGTATGACAAATCCAAATTTCACTACTATTGAGCAATATCGTGATGTAGAAAGTTTAAATGCTTATGCAGAATTACAGAAAAAAGGCATTGATGAAACATTGATTATGCAAATTTTGGCACAAAAATCTCGTGATAATAGCCGAACACCAATGCAGTGGGATGACTCGGCACAGGCTGGATTTACAACAGGTGAGCCTTGGATTGAAGTGGCAAAAAACTATTTAAAAATCAATGCAAAATCTGCTCTGGCAGACAAAAATTCAGTGTTTTATACCTACAAAAGCTTGATCGCATTACGTAAGAAACTGCCAATTTTAACAGAAGGTGATTATCAAGATTTAGCCCCTGAGCATCCTTTATTGTGGTGTTATCAACGCCAGACTTTAGATGCAAAATTACTTGTATTGGCTAATTTAAGTGAGGTAGAGCAGATATTTGAATTGCCTCCCGAGTGGTGTCATAAGGAAGTCATATGTTTGATGAATAATTATGGAGACTATAGAATTGAAACTAGCAAAGTTACGTTAATGCCTTACCAAGCAGTCTATCTTTATCAATAATTAAAGAAATAAAAAAGTGAAAAATAAGCTATTTTTCACTTTTTTCTTACTGATAAAATGTGTTTTAAACGGACCGCACTTTAGGATATTAGCAGTACGATTTTTTTGTTATTTTAATTTTTCAGGTACTCTAGGAGCAATTAATCGTTTAAGTTTTGTGCCTTCAAGATTAATATGGCCAAATCGAGGATGGTTGTTATTCCAGTCTTCTACCGCTTGTTTTAAGGTTTCTGCTTTGTCCGCAACAAAATTCCACCAAATCACAGTGGGATGTGGGAGCGGTTCCCCTCCTAATAACATGAGATGGCAGCCTTCTTCCCCTTCTAAAGTAAATGTCCCATGTTCATCACAAGCAGTTAATACAGCTAGTTCATCTTGTTGGTATTCTTCACCATTAACACGTAATGTACCGCCAATCACTAGCGCGCCATATTCCCAACCATTTTCTACTTTTACTGTCAGCGAGGTCTTTTTAGTAAACTGTACATCTAAGCCTAATAATGGGCTAAATTGCGTTGTGGGTGCCGTATGACCAGCAAAGCTACCTGTTGTTAAGATAAAATTAATGCCCTCTTCAGACCACTCTGGCAGAGTCGGATAATGTTCAAAATTAGGCTTAATCTCTTTATTCATTGGTAATGCAATCCAAAGTTGCACAGCGTGCAAATCTTTGACGTTTTCCGGTGTTTGCTCTGTATGGCAAATACCATAATTGTTTGTTCCTGCCGTCATTAAATTGACTTGTTTAGGGCGAATTAATTGACGAAAGCCTAAACTATCCTGATGCCATACCTCCCCCGAGAGCATCCATGTAAACGTTTGTAGGTTTGTATGAGGATGTGAGCCAACTTGTAAACCATCTGATTCTTGTGAAAATTCAGCAGGACCAGCATGATCTAAAAAACACCATGCACCAATTGTTTTTTTGCTTGATTTAGGTAAAAGTCGAGCAACAGGGATTCCACCAACATCTTTCGTCAGTGCTGTAAACTTATCAATACTCATGAACAAATCTCCTTATTTTATGAAAGTGACAAAATTAGCGGCAAATTTCCCTAAGAATCCAGCTGTACGTTCATTTATAACTTTTCCCTCTTCACTCAATGCAGTATGTGCTTGGCTTAAGTAGACTTCTGCACTCAGTACATTACTGCCTAGTGCCTGAAGGATTTGACGTGTATGTAAGCCTGAGTTGATACCGCCGTATGAGCCGGGAGAGGCAGTTGCAACAGCAACTTTTTTGCCCGCCCATACATTTTGTCCAGATGGTCTGCTGCCAATATCAAGTAAGTTTTTGAGAGCAGCAGGTACGCTACGGTTATGTTCAGGTGTGACGATTAATACGGCATCTGCTGTTTTTAATTGTTCACGTACACGCTCATAAGCAGGGACAGTGATACTGTCAAGATCTTGTGTATAAAGAGGTAGATCCTGAATTTGTACAACATCATATTGTATATCTTCTGGGAATTGCTCCACCATAAATTGTGCAATCTTATGTGTCATCGATTTTTGACTAATGCTGCCTAATACTAATGCAACTTTCATGATTTCTTCCTTAAATTCAGAGGTTAAATTTTAGGTGTTCATATTTTGTAATCCTTACCTTTGATACAATATATCGAGAGAAAGAGTTAGTAAGTGATGAACAATGATTAATTTAACATATCGACACAAAATCACATAGATAGATACATTTTTAATATAATGCATATTATATAGTAAGCATAAAAATACCTTTATAACTAAGGGATATTTGCTTGTTTTTAATACTAGAATCAGTGTTTATTTTGTGAGAAAAGTGCGGTCTATTTTTAGCTAGTTTATTTCGTCTATTTAATGTTTATGTGCATTTTTTTAGTAAAAAAGCTAGAATACGCACACTTTTTATTGAATATATTGTAGGAGAAAAAGATGGCAGCTGAAGGAGCCAGTAGCTTAGTACAAGTCGTTGCATTATTAGGGGCGGCAGTAATTGCAGTACCTTTATTTAAGCGTTTAGGATTAGGATCTGTATTAGGTTATTTAGCAGCAGGGCTTATTATTGGTCCATTTGGTTTTGGTTTATTTACGGATCCACAAGCAATTTTACATGTCGCTGAATTAGGCGTTGTCATCTTTCTATTCGTCATTGGGCTTGAGATGCACCCTTCACATTTATGGCATCTACGCAAGCAAATTTTTGGTTTAGGTAGCTTACAGGTTATTTTGGCTGCGGCATTATTAACGGGAGTAGGTGTCGCATTTGGTTTTTCATTGCCAATCTCTTTTGTTAGTGCTTCAGGTTTTGTGTTGACATCAACAGCGATAGTCATGTCTGAATTAGCAGAACGTAATCAACTTTCTACTTCAAGCGGGCAGAAAATCGTTTCCGTATTATTATTTGAAGATTTACTCATTGTTCCATTACTTGCAATTGTTTCTTTTCTTTCTCCTATTCATACTGAAAGTGATAAACCTTTATGGCAAAGCATAGGTATTTCTTTGCTTTCAATTGTGATTTTAGTTGCTATTGGGCGTTGGCTGTTAAATCCGTTATTTAAAATTTTAGCGCGTTATAAAGCAAGAGAAGTAATGACAGCTGCAGCCCTATTAGTTGTATTAGGGGCAGCCTTATTAATGGAGTGGGGAGGACTCTCCATGGCAATGGGGGCTTTTTTAGCAGGTGTATTGTTATCTGAATCTAGTTTCCGTCATCAATTAGAAGCAGATGTAGAGCCTTTCAGGGGGTTACTGCTAGGTTTATTTTTCCTAGGTGTAGGTATGGCTCTAGATTTGGCAGTTGTTGCAGATAATTGGTTGCTGATCTTATTAGGTGTAGTTGTTTTAATGATCGTCAAATTTGCGACTATTTATGGCGTTGCCCGTATCGCAAAGAGCGATCATCAAGAGGCAATTGATCGTGCATTTTTAATGGCACAAGGTGGTGAGTTTGCCTTTGTACTTTACTCTGCTGCAACTTCGCAAGGCGTATTGAATGAAGTGGATAATGCGAATATGACAACAATTGTTGTACTTTCGATGGCAATTACACCATTATTGCTAATATTACAGCAAAAATTTTTACAGCCTAAAGTAAAAACATTGCGTGAAGCCGATAATGTTGATGAGAAACATTCAGTATTATTAATTGGAATGGGGCGTTTTGGGCAAGTCATTAACCGTATTTTACAGTTTAGTGGTTATAAAGTAACAATTATTGATATGGATGAAACAACTATCTCCGGTATTAATAAATATGGAATTAAAGCTTATTTTGGCGATGCAAGTCGTCCAGAACTCTTGTTAAAAGCAGGAATTGAAGATGCTAAAGTATTAGTTGTTGCAATTGATAATCCCGAGCAAACATTGCGAATTGTAGAATTTGCAAAAGAAGTTAATCCGAATATCAAACTTGTCGTTCGTTCTTATGATCGAGTACATACTTTTAGGCTATATGGTAAAGGCGTAAATGATATCATCCGTGAAACCTTTGATTCCGCAGTACGTTCAGGTAAACGCACATTAGAATATTTAGGTATGCCAAAAGAAATTGCAGAGAAAGTAGGTGAGCTTTATTTTAGAATGGATCGTAATGGTATGGGGAAAATGGCGAGTTTATATGATCCAGAATTATCACTCTTTGCGAATGAGGCTATGCTAGAAGAAGGGAAGTTACAAGACCAGAAAATTGCAGAAATGATACAAATATTACTCGAAGAAGAAAAAAATAAAGTGAGCAACGAGACTCTCAATTAGTCAATCAATTTTGTCTGAATAAATAAAATTGCCTATTGAATAAATAGGCAATTTTTTTGTTATAAATCATAACTTTTGTTCTAAATCAATAAACCCTATCATACACCTCTAAAGAGGTAGTATTTTCCAAGCGCAATGACTACGCTAAGTACTTTGCGTATGATAGAATGCGAGCCATTAATAGGCGGAATTGATTAATTATGCAAAAAACGTATCAATTAAAAACAGAACAGCTAGCTTGTCAGCGAGGTGACAAAATATTATTTACAGGGCTAAATTTAACTGTAAATAGTGGCGATTTTGTACAGATTGAGGGGCATAATGGGATTGGTAAAACCAGTTTATTACGTATTGTTGTTGGGTTAGCACAAGCGTTATCTGGTGAAGTGTCTTGGAATGGCATCAATGTAGTAAAACAGCGTGAGAATTATCATTATGATTTGCTGTATTTAGGTCACCATTCTGGTGTAAAACCAGAATTAACAGCTTGGGAAAACTTAAAATTTTATCAACGTATTAGCGCTTGTAAACAAGGAGATGAGGTGCTTTGGCAGGTGCTAGAAACCGTTGGTCTGCTTGGTCGTGAGGATATTCCAGCTGCACAGCTTTCTGCAGGGCAACAACGCCGTATTGCATTGGCTCGCTTATGGTTATCAAAAGCACCTTTGTGGATTTTAGATGAGCCTTTTACCGCTATTGATAAGAAAGGTATTCAAGTGTTGACCGCATTGTTTGAGCAACACGTTCAGAAAGGTGGCATCGTGATTTTCACAAGCCACCAAGATGTTCAAAGCACAATTTTGCGCAAAGTGCGGTTAGAAAATTACAAGTTTTTTGAAACAGAATAACGAATATAGAATAGAACGATAATGATCTTTTTAGAAATCATAAAGCGAGAGTTACAAATTGCAATGCGTAAGTTAGCGGAAATTTTAAATCCGCTATGGTTCTTTTTAATTGTCATTACCTTATTCCCATTGGTGATAGGTCCAGAGCCAAAATTATTATCACGTATTGCACCAGGTATTGCTTGGGTTGCTGCATTATTATCTGCGCTATTATCTTTTGAACGTTTATTTCGTGATGATTTTATTGATGGCTCTTTAGAACAATTAATGTTAACTGCGCAGCCATTAGTGTTGACGGCATTAGCAAAAGTGATTGCTCATTGGTTATTAACAGGATTACCGCTAATTTTATTATCACCGATTGTAGCGTTATTACTCTCGTTAGAAATGCATATTTGGTGGGCGTTAGTATTAACTTTATTAATCGGCACGCCCGTATTAAGTTGTATCGGTGCTATCGGTGTTGCATTAACAGTAGGGATACGCAAAGGTGGAGTATTATTAAGTTTGTTAGTCGTGCCGTTATTTATTCCCGTTTTAATTTTTTCTTCTTCTGTGTTGGAAGCTGCTAGTTTGAATATGCCTTATAGTGGTCAGTTAGCAATCTTGGGGGCAATGATGGTGGGCGCATTGACACTCACTCCTTTTGCAGTGGCAGCAGCATTACGAATTAGTTTAGATCAATAAAAGGAAAGCATTATGTGGAAGTGGTTACATCCTTATGCCAAGTCTGAAACACAATATCACTTGTGTGGTAAGTTTCTACCAATTACAGCAATTTTGACTGCACTTCTCTTAATTGTGGGGATTTTGTGGGGGCTTGCATTTGCACCTGCTGATTATCAACAAGGGAATAGTTTCCGAATTATGTATGTTCATGTGCCAACTGCAATTTGGTCAATGGGCGTTTATGGTTCAATGGCAATCGCAGCATTTGTGGCACTGGTCTGGCAAATTAAACAAGCACATTTAGCAATGATTGCAATGGCACCGATTGGCGCATTATTTACTTTTCTTGCCTTAGTCACGGGGGCAATTTGGGGAAAACCAATGTGGGGCGCTTGGTGGGTCTGGGATGCACGTTTAACTGCTGAACTTATTTTATTTTTCTTATATCTTGGCGTGATGGCACTTTATTCTGCTTTCCAAGATAGTGCAGTTGGTGCAAAAGCTGCCGGTATTTTATGTATTGTTGGCGTTATTAACTTGCCAATTATTCACTTCTCAGTCGAGTGGTGGAATACCTTGCATCAAGGAGCAAGTATCACAAAATTTGAAAAACCATCAATTGCGACACCGATGTTAATCCCATTAATTTTATGTATTTTCGGATTTATGATGCTTTATATTTGGCTGACATTGGTACGTTATCGTGTGGCATTGCTGAAAGACGATAGTAAACGACCTTGGGTAAGAGCATTAGCGGCAGAATTAAAATAGGGGGAGAATATGTTTTTTGAAAGTTGGAGTGATTTTTTCAATATGGGAGGCTATGGCTTCTATGTGTGGCTTTCCTACTTTATTTGTTTTATTACGATTGCTGGATTAATTATTCAAAGCGTAAGTGCAAGAAAAAAAGTGTTAAAAGAAGTTTTACGTGAACAACAACGTGAAGAAAGATTGCAACAAGCGAATGTGAAGGGGGCGTTATGACACCAAGACGTAAATCGAGAATGATGGTTGTTTTTTTCATTTTATTTGGCGTTTCGATTGCTTCCGCATTAATTTTATATGCGCTACGTCAAAACATTGATTTATTCTACACACCTTCTGAAGTTGTTTATGGTAAAAATGATGATGCCTCACAAAAACCAGAAGTAGGTCAGCGTATTCGTGTGGGAGGAATGGTAGTTGCAGGTTCTGTAGAACGTGATCCTAAAAGCTTAAAAGTGAAGTTTGATCTGAACGATATAGGACCTTCAATTACAGTACAATATGAAGGTATTCTTCCAGATTTATTTCGTGAAGGGCAAGGTATTGTGGCACAAGGTGTATTGAAGGGACCAACATTGCTTGAGGCGACAGAAGTATTGGCAAAACATGATGAGAATTATGTACCACCAGAATTAGATGCACAAATGCAAAAAGTGCATAAGCCAATGGGTATGACTGATTTGAAAGGCGAAAGTGAGCGTGATCGTCAAGAAAAAACTTACGGGCAGAAATACACACAAGAAGGTCAAAAATGATCGCTGAATTAGGAAATTATGCTTTAGCTTTAAGTCTTGCCATCGCTTTGCTGGTGGCAGTTTTTCCTTTATGGGGGGCAGAAAAAGGTAATGTTCAATTAATGTCGTTAGCTCGCCCAATGACTTATGGTTTATTTGTTAGTTTAAGCGTGGCATTTGTTGCTTTATTTTATTTATTCGCAGTGAATGATTTTTCAGTGCAATACATTGTGAATAACTCAAATACGAATTTACCTTTACATTATCGCCTATCTGCAGTTTGGGGATCACATGAAGGCTCTTTATTACTATGGATTTGGTTATTGACTTTATGGGGGGCTGCAGTTGCTTTCTTTAGTAAGCAATTACCACAAGAGGCGGTCGCTCGTGTATTAGGTATTATGGGGATTATCAGTATTGGTTTCCTTGTTTTTGTTTTATTTACTTCAAACCCTTTTGACCGTACTTTTCCTGATTTACCTGTTGATGGCAAAGAGTTAAATCCATTATTACAAGATGTGGGATTGATTTTCCATCCACCGCTACTTTATATGGGGTATGTGGGGTTTTCTGTAGCATTCGCTTTTGCGCTAGCCTCTTTAATGACTGGTAGACTAGACACTGCTTGGGCAAGATGGTCACGCCCTTGGACAATGGCTGCTTGGGTCTTTTTAACACTCGGCATAGTATTAGGATCTTGGTGGGCTTATTATGAACTTGGCTGGGGTGGCTGGTGGTTCTGGGATCCCGTAGAAAATGCTTCATTTATGCCTTGGATTGCTGGTACAGCATTATTGCATTCTTTAGCTGTAACAGAGAAACGAGGTTCTTTCAAAGCTTGGACTGTATTATTAGCAATTTTAGCCTTCTCACTTTGTTTATTAGGTACTTTCCTCGTTCGTTCGGGTATTTTAGTGTCAGTACATGCCTTTGCTTCTGATCCAACACGTGGTTTATATATTTTAGCTTATTTAATCGTTGTAATTGGTGGGTCATTGGCGTTATATGCCTATAAAGGTAGTCAAATTCGTTCACGTGATAATGCCGAGCGTTATTCTCGTGAAAGTATGCTGTTATTAAATAATATTTTATTGATGACTGCACTTTCTGTGGTTTTCTTAGGTACATTATTACCATTAGTGCATAAGCAGTTAGGTCTTGGGACGATTTCTGTAGGCGCCCCCTTCTTTGATCAAATGTTCTTAATCATTATGATCCCATTTTCTTTGTTACTAGGGATTGGACCCTTAGTAAAATGGCGCAGGGATGAATTTTCAGAGATTCGTACTCCTGTTATTGTAAGCCTTGTGATTATGCTTATTGCAGGGTTTGCATTGCCTTATTTCTTGCAAGATAAGATCACTGTAAGCTCAGTCCTAGGGGTGATGATGGTAGTCTTTATTGCAATTTTAAGTTTATATGAATTGCAGCAACGTGCGATACATCGTCATTCTTTCTTTATTGGTTTGACAAAATTATCTCGTTCACATTGGGGAATGGTAATTGCCCATTTAGGAGTTGCGATGTCGGTGTGGGGAATTGCATTCAGCCAGAATTATAGCATTGAGCGTGATGTGCGTATGAATATTGGAGATTCTGTAAATATCGCAGATTATCAATTTACATTTAAAGGTATTACCGAAGCCAATGGACCAAACTATTTAGGTGGACAGGCACAGGTCGATATTTCTAAAAATGGTAAAATTGAAGCGGTTTTATTTGCTGAAAAACGTTTTTACACTGTCAGTAAAATGACAATGACTGAGGCGGCAATTGACTGGGGATTTAGTCGAGATATTTATGTGGCTCTAGGTGAAAATTTAGGTGGTGATTCTTGGGCATTACGTCTATATTACAAACCTTTCATCCGTTGGATTTGGTTCGGTGGTGTATTTATGGCATTAGGTGGTTTACTCTGTATGTTTGACCGTCGTTATCGTTTCTCAAAAATGCTAAATAGAAAGGAAAATTATGAATAAAAAGCTGTATTTACCTTTAGCTTTATTTCTTATTCTTGTGATTACATTTGCTGTGCAACTGCAACGTAATTCTTTGGGAGATGATCCAAAATTATTGGAATCCGCTCTTGTTGGAAAACCTGTACCAAATAAAAATATTCCAGATTTATTTGAAGATAGACATTATAACAATGCACTTTTCCAACAAGGGAAACCATTACTTTTAAATGTATGGGCTACTTGGTGTCCAACTTGTTATGCCGAGCACCAATATCTGAATAAGCTTGCAGCTGAAGGCATTACCATTATTGGATTAGATTATAAAGATAAAACAGCTAGTGCTATAAAGTGGTTAAAAGACTTAGGCAATCCATATAAAGTAGTCTTAAAAGATGAAAAAGGCGCATTTGGTTTAGATTTAGGTGTATATGGGGCGCCAGAAACATTTATTGTTGATGGGAAAGGGATTATTCATTATCGCTATGCTGGAGATGTGAATGAAAAGGTATGGAGAGAGAAACTGCAACCGATTTATCAAAAATTACTCGAGGCAAATTAATGAAAAAATTAACCGCACTTATCTTATTGTTGTTTAGTGTTTCTACTTTTGCTGCAATTGATGTGCTTGAGTTTAGCTCTCAACAACAAGAAAAAGATTACAAAGAATTAACACAGGAATTACGTTGTCCTCAATGTCAAAACAATAATATTGCTGACTCTAACGCAACAATTGCCGTTGATATGCGTCATAAAGTATTTGAATTATTACAAGAAGGTCATTCAAAGCAAGATGTTGTTAACTATATGGTAGATCGTTATGGTAATTTTGTGACTTATAATCCACCATTGACAGCTGCGACTATTGCTCTATGGGTAGTTCCTGCATTATTAGTTGTAATTGGCGTGATTGTTGTTTTTCGTCGTAAAGTAAAAACGAAGGAACAAGCTGTTGAGGCTAATTTAAGCGCTGAAGAATTAGAGCGTTTGAAAAAAATATTAGAAGAGAAAGAATAATGATTTTTTGGTTAAGTGTATTACTATTAAGTTTTATTATTGCCTGCATCTGTTTTTACCCATTATTAAAAAAGCAAATAAAAGCACAAACTGTTAAACGTGACGAGCTTAACAAAGCCCTTTATTTCCAACGTTTAGTAGAAATTGAACGAGATGAGGCACAAGGTTTATTAAAAAATGCCGAGATATTAAAACAAGAATTACAACAATCTTTATTGGAAGACATTCCTGAGCAAAAAAACGCAGCTCAAATAGATCAAAAACATTACGGTAAGCTGTGGTTTATTTCTGGCTTTTTGGTTTTAGCGATTATTTCTGTCATTTTCTATATGGGCGTGGGCTCGTGGAAATCAGAAGATATGTTAAAAAAAACGTACCAAAAACTACCGCACTTTTATGAGCGTATTCAAGATGAGAAAAATAATCCGCTGACAGATGCAGAGTTACAACAATTCGCAATTGCTCAACGCTTGCATTTACAAAAATCGCCAAATGATGCGAAAGGGTGGTGGTTACTTGGACAAATTGCAATGAATACAAATAAAGCACAACTTGCTTTGGACAGCTATGCAAGAGCAAATAAGTTAGAACCAGACAATTTAGAATATAAGTTATCCTATGCACGGATTCTAATGTTTTCTGAAGATCCAACAGATAAAAGCAAGGGCGATGAACTATTAAAAGAGGTTATTCGTAAAGATCATGCTAATTTAGAAGCGCTTGGGTTGCTTGCTTTCCGTTACTTTGAGACTGAAGATTATAAAATGGCAGCAGTAACTTGGGCAATGATGTTACGTTTGTTACCAGAAGATGATCCTCGCACTGAACTTATTCAACGAAGCATAGAGTCTGCTAGAGCATCGTATCAAGAAAAAGAAACAAACAAGAAATAATTTGTGAAAACTCAAATGAGGGCCTGTATTTAATTAAATAAAATACAGGTCTTTTGTTAGTCGGCTAAAAAGTATTGCATTCTCTTTGTGGCATTTGGTATTATGCAAGTGTTTGCTCCCAGAAGAGCCAAACAATAAATATAATAAACCTCGGGGCATTGAAGGAAATAAAGTGAGCTTTCCTATCATCGGAGTGCATCATATCGCCATTATTGTTTCTGATTATGAAAAGTCTAAGCATTTTTATACAAAAATTCTTGGTGCTGACATAATACAGGAAACCTATCGTGAAAAACGTAATAGCTATAAACTAGATTTGCGTTTCAAAGATGGTACCCAACTAGAGCTATTTTCTTTTTCTAATCCACCTTCACGCTTGACTTACCCAGAGGCCTGTGGTTTAAGGCATCTTGCTTTTCAAGTGCAGGACATCGATAGCGCAATTGGCTTTTTGAAAAACTATCATATTGAAAGTGAGCCTATTAGGATTGATCCTTTAACAGGACGGCGTTTTACCTTTTTCAAAGATCCCGACAATCTTCCATTAGAATTATATGAAATAGAATAAAGGGAATGATGATGTCTTCCAAAATTTTTGTTTTTTTGAGTTGTTTTTTGCTCTCCGGTACAGCATTGCCACAACCACCTTTGGTTATTCGTATTACGGAGGAAAACGTGAAGCAGTTTAAGAATGATTTCTTTAAAATAGCTCAGCCAGAGAAGGAGACTTTTGTGGAAACTAGAGGTGAAGAGACTGTCACTTATGTGAACCACAATGGAACAAGAAGCTTGAATCCAAATAAGAATGAACAAGATGCTGAAGCATTAGGGCAAAGTATCGAATTTGATGTTTATGAAATTAATGAATCCAGATCGTCACATACTATTTTTGAATCTGGTGGTGGTATTTGTTATGGATTCAAAAATGATAGTGGTGTTGATGTTACTGATGCAACCACTTATTATATACAACCTAAAAAGAAAGAAGAGTACTACACTAATATTGCGACTGCTAATGTCAATGCTCAAGAAGCCCCTAAAAATATGCAATATGTACCTGTTTTCTATATCCAAGATCAGGCACTAGCAGAAAAGGTACAAGCACAGGAGCAAAAAGAAGGGAAATCATTAGCAGGTAAGAATATTCAAAAACGTGCAAATATGTTATCTAATGTTATTTGCAAATAAAGGAAGTAACAGATGAAAAAAATCTTCACTCTATTTATGTTATTGTCGCTTTATGCTTGCTCTGCAAAGCAGCCTGATGCACCAATTACGTTAGATTACAAAGTAGTTGAGGAATATCAACAAAAAGTGATGACAGGAGATACTGTACCTGCTCACAAGAAAAAAGCGTATTCAGATAGTGTTGAGTCCCCGTTGAATGCTAGCGATTCAAGAGTAAAGCAGGATAAAAGAGCTATCTATTCTCGACCAGTGCTAATAATGCCGAGTGTCGGTTATCATTATAGTCATTATCGTTAATATAATACGAATGAAATGAAAACCACTGACTGAAAAGTGCGGTGGTTTTTTTATAATTTTAAAATTTCTTTTACAAAAGGAATAGTGAGTTTACGTTGTGCTTGTAGCGATGCTTGGTCGAGTTGAGTGAGAGCATCAAGCAAAGTTTGCATATCTCTTTCAAGGCGTTTTAGTAAGAAGTTTGATGTCTCATCAGGTAGTTCAATACCACGTTCTTTAGCATGTTGTTGTAACACTTGGATTTTTTGTATATCTGTGAGTGGTGTCAATTGATAAATTTCACCCCAACGTAAACGAGAGGCTAGATCAGGCAGTTTTACAGGCAGCGCGGTAGGGGATTGATTTGCACTAATCAATAAGAGTGTTTTACCGATTTCTTTAATCCGATTGAATAGATCAAAAATTGCTAACTCCCATTCATCATTACCAATCACAGTATGTAGGTCATCTAAGCATACAAGCTGTTGATATTCTAAATTTTCTAAGACCGCAGGTGAAAAATAGCAAGATTTTTCCAGTGGAACATAGATTGCGGGGCGTTGTTGTAAGAAAAAATGGTTCGAAATTGCTTTAAGTAGATGGCTTTTCCCACTACTTTGTTCTCCCCAAATATAAAAGAATTGCTGTTCAGGAAAAGTAAAATTTTTATGCAGAGAATTAAGCAACAATAAATTATTGTCGGGGAAAAAGTTATCCAATGTTTCATCATCAATTTGATGAATAGGTAAGAGTAATTGCTTCTCTAACAAAAAAAGACCTATATAAAATATTCCAAAACAGCAATAAGAATAAACGAAAAACGAAGGGTTAAGCAAGACTTAACCCCTATTTTGTATTATTGATTCTCTTCTAGTGGTGCGTTTTTAGCTTTTGGTAAAATTAAGTTCAATAAGATAGCAACTACAGCACATAAACTGATACCTTTTAATGATACTTCACCAAAGTTTACGAACATTCCACCGATACCAAATGTCATTACTACAGAGATAATGCAAAGGTTACGAGCTTCTGTTACATCAACTTTACCACGAATTAATGTACTCATACCAACAACAGCAATTGATCCGAATACAAGCATCATAATACCGCCCATCACGATAGTTGGAATAGTCGATAAAAATGCCCCTACTTTACCACAGAATGAAATTGCAATTGCCCATACTGCAGCCCAAGTCATAATTTTCGGGTTAAAGTTACGAGTAAGCATTACTGCACCTGTAACTTCCGCATAAGTGGTGTTTGGTGGACCTCCTAAGAATGATGCTGCGCTAGTTGCGATACCATCACCAAGTAAAGTGCGGTGTAAACCTGGTTTTTGTAAGAAATCTTTACCTGTTACTGAGCTAATCGCCATAATACCGCCCACATGTTCTACTGCAGGTGCAATTGCTATTGGTAATAAATAAAGAATTGCTTCTAATTTGAACTCTGGTGTTGTAATTTCTGGTAAGCTGAACCAAGGTGCATCTAAAACTGGTTTAAAATCGATTAAGCCTAAGAATAAGCAAAGTATATAACCCACAGTAATGCCGAACATAATTGGGATGAGTTTCATAATCCCTTTGGCAAATACAGCAACAGATAGGGTGGCTAATAAAGTTGCCATTGAAACAAGCACAGCATCATT
Source organism: Pasteurella dagmatis (assembly GCF_900186835.1). Taxonomy (NCBI): domain Bacteria; kingdom Pseudomonadati; phylum Pseudomonadota; class Gammaproteobacteria; order Pasteurellales; family Pasteurellaceae; genus Pasteurella; species Pasteurella dagmatis. The sequence goes on along the minus strand of NZ_LT906448.1, from coordinate 1,440,621 downwards.
GTATTCATAGTTACTGTTTTTACCTAACGCCATATCAACTGCAACCGGAGCGAGTCCCATACCGATGATGATAATAACAGGTCCAACTACAACTGGTGGAAAGACTTTTTGCAATGCACCTGCACCTTTTAATTTCACTAAAGTACTTAATGCGAAATATACAAAGCCGGTGAAAACTAATCCGCCCATTGTGGTTGCAATACCCCAAGTCGCTACACCGTATTGAATTGGTGCGATGAATGCGAAAGAAGAAGCAAGAAAAATAGGGACTTGGCGACCTGTACATAATTGGAATAATAACGTACCGATACCTGCCGTTAATAATGCAGTATTCGGATTTAAACCCGTAATGAGTGGCACTAATACTAATGCACCAAATGCAACAAATAGCATCTGTAAGCCTACAAATGCTTGTTTAGCGTGGCTTTGTTCTGTAAGAACAGTTGGATTTTGATTTGTCATTTAAGTTTCAACTCTCTGTCTGAATTAACTTTATATTTATAGTGATGCGTTTTCTAATTATGCGGCAAACGCTATAAATGAACGGAAAAAAGCGACATCTGAAATGTCGCTTTGTTTTTTGGATTATTTGGTTCCAAAAATTTTGTCACCCGCATCGCCAAGACCTGGAATGATATAGCCATGTTCATTTAAGTGGCTATCGATTGATGCGGTATATAATTCGATATCAGGGTGTGCTGCTTCTAATGCTTTAATCCCTTCTGGTGCAGCAACAAGAACTAATACTTTAATGTGGCGGCAACCTTTTGCTTTTAATAAATCTATCGTAGCGATCATTGAACCACCAGTTGCTAACATAGGGTCAACAACAATCGCTAAACGTTCTTCTAAATCACTGGCAAGTTTTTGGAAGTAAGGCACTGGTTCAAGTGTTTCTTCATTACGGTACATCCCTACAACGCTGATACGTGCACTTGGGACGTGTTCTAATACGCCATCCATCATGCCCAAACCTGCACGTAAAATTGGCACAACGGTAACTTTTTTACCTTTAATTTGGTCAATTTCAACGGGACCACACCAGCCGTCAATAATCACTTTTTCTGTTTCAAGATCAGCTGTTGCTTCATAAGTCAATAAACTACCTACTTCAGTGGCTAATTCACGGAATTTTTTGGTATTAATATCGACAGCGCGCATTAGGCCTAGTTTATGTTTGACGAGCGGATGTTGTACTTCTACTAATTTCATGGTGTGCTCCTTTTACATATATGAAAAATAAAATCGTTAAATTCTAAAACATAATCTGTGAAATTAACAGGTCAGTATTTGTTTAATTTGATATTTTTTAGGCATAAAAAACGGTCTGAAAACAGACCGCACTTTTTTTAATCAATTTCGTCTTCCATTGCATAGCCTTGAGGTGGCAACTTCACCCCGTCTAGGAAAGCCATATCGCCAACGAGTTTTAAACGATCTTCAGTGAACCATTTTACCACTAATGGGTAAATACGGAGTTCTTGTGTTTTAACCCTTTCCTCAATATCCGCAATACTATCGCCTTCAAAAATTGGCACCTTCGCTTGGAGAATAACAGCACCACCATCCACTTCTTCATTAACAAAATGCACAGAAGTACCATGTTCTTTCTCACCCGCATCTAAGGCTTGTTGGTAGGTATGTAATCCTGGATATTTAGGTAATAAAGATGGATGAATATTTAAAATCTTACCTGAAAAACGTTGTGTAAATGGCGCAGTTAAAATTTTCATATAGCCAGCAAGGACAATAAGATCGGCATTAATAGATTCAATGTAATTGCCAATTTGGTGATCCATTGCTTGGTTATTCTCAAAATCCTTACGTAAAAAAACACGGCTAGAAATACCCGCACTTTTCGCACGTTCTAAAGCGAATGCATCTGCTTTATTACTAATGACAGAAACAATTTTTCCTGCAATTTGGCCCTCATTACAAGCATCAATTAATGCCTGTAAATTTGTGCCTTGACCAGAAACTAAAACAACAATATTTTTCATTAGCGAATAATTACTTGTTCTTCACCTTCTTCAATGTGTTCTATACGACCAATCAACCATGCGTTTTCGCCAGTTTGTTGGAGTAGTGCAAGAGCAGTTTCAACATCTTCTTGTGGTAATGCGATAATCATCCCAACACCACAGTTAAATGTGCGATACATTTCGTGAGTATCGATATTGCCTTTCTCTTGTAACCATTTGAAAATAGGTTGCCATTCCCAACTTTTCTCATTAATCACTGCTTTCACGTGTTTTGGTAATACACGTGGAATATTTTCCCAGAAACCACCACCAGTTAAATGTGAAATTGCGTGGACATCAGTATGTTTGAGTAATTGTAAGATTGATTTCACATAAATTTTCGTTGGTGCAAGCACTTGATCAGCAAGTGGTTTACCTGCCAATTGTTCTTCTGCAGGGTTTACACCTGCAACATCAATCACTTTACGAATTAAAGAATAACCATTTGAGTGTGGACCGCTAGAACCTAGGGCAATTAAAGCATCGCCCACTTTAACCTGGCTACCGTCAATGATTTCTGATTTTTCAACGACACCGACACAGAAACCGGCAAGATCGTAGTCACCAGCGTGATACATACCTGGCATTTCAGCAGTTTCGCCACCAACTAATGCACAACCTGATTGTTCACAACCATTTGCAATGCCTTTGATTACACTGGCTGCAACATCAACATCTAACTTACCTGTTGCGTAATAGTCAAGGAAGAATAATGGCTCTGCACCTTGTACCACTAAGTCATTCACGCACATTGCGACTAAATCAATACCAATGCTATCGTGGCGATTAAGATCAATTGCAAGGCGTAATTTTGTGCCAACACCATCAGTTCCAGACACTAAAATTGGCTCTTTATATTTGGTTGGAATCGCACATAACGCACCAAAACCGCCTAAACCACCAATAACTTCTGGACGAGTTGTACGTTTTACATCGGCTTTGATTTTTTCTACTAATGCATTACCCGCATTAATATCAACACCCGCATCTTTGTAACTTAATGATTGTTTACTCACGATTGTTTCCTATATTGATTGGATATGAAATTCTAAAACGGGCGAATTGTATCACGTCTAAGCAAACGTTTGCGATAGTTGTTTTATAAATTTTATTTGTTTGAATTAATTTTATTAAATTGTGCAATAAATGCTTTTTTTGTCACCTTGATCCCGTTAGAATGCAAAGTGCTGGAAAATAAACCTTTCTATTTGCCTATGTAAAAAGGAACTAACTAGGAGTGAATATGAAAACATTACTTGCTATTATTATTGGGCTCTCTACTTTAACTGCCTGCAAAGCTCCCGCTCCACAGCCAAAAGCTCCTGACGATGTTGCATTGGTTGTGCCAACACTAATTAAGTCAGGTTTTATTCGATTATCACAAGAGCCAAATCACTTTGTTGATGCCAATAAAGTGATTAAAGGGCATATTGAGGACTATTTAGTTTACTTTGATGTCGTCGTTAATTTAGAAAAAAGTAAATATGCTTATCCTGAAAAACCTGAATTATATGCTAAGTCATTACGTAGAAAACATGTAGTGAATTGCGATACACAAACAATGGATCAGCTCTCAACAGCCTATTACACCGAGTTTTGGGGAGAAGGGGAAAAATCGCCAGAAATATCAGAGCATATTCAGTTAGTGCAAGATTATAAGAAATCGCAGTTATATATTTTAGGTAAACTCATCTGTTCTAAACTTTATCGGGACAAGTAATTGAGATACTACGTTAGATTGATAAAAAAGTGCGGTCTATTTTCCGCACTTTTTTGTTGGTTTCCTTTTTAAGTTTAGCTCCTTCATTTCATTTTATATTTTTTACGTTATTAGAAATAAAATATTTTTGTTTTATTCAATTATTTATTTTATGTGGCATAAAATGAGCATAACACCTCTTTATGAGTATTTTTATGTATATTCTCTTTATATCCCTAAAACGCTTTAAATCCTAGTTTATTACATATGATTCATACCTCTTAAGTGGTATTTTTCATGCTACAAAATTAGCTTTTATTTTATTCTTAAATAAAAAACTTGATCCAAAACAAGAAATAGTGAAAAAAATAAGCAATTCATAAAATGGTTTGTTATTTTTATAGTATGGATTTTTCTTTTTTATCAGCTATTTTGTTGTTTTTAATGATAAAAATTATCATTTAGGATGATGAAGGGGTTGGTAGTTTTTAATCATTTTTGTACACACAAATCAACTTAAGGTCAAACCTTTTAATGGAGTAATTATCGTGAACGTATTGAAAAAACGCCTATTACTTGCGGCAACTGTGGCTTGGGGTGTTTCAGTATTACCTAACACAATGGCTGAGTATAAACCAATCGAACAACCAGTTGAGCCAGCAAATCCTAGCTTAAAGATAGAATCGAGAAATGACTTATTTAAAGAACAGTTCCCAAAACAGTACCAAGGTTGGGCAGACACTTCAAAATCGACAGATCTTGATTCAGTGAACTATGAAGACCCGCGTGTAGTTGTTTTATGGGCCGGTTACGCTTTTGCAAAAGACTATAAGAAGCCTCGTGGACACTTTTATGCAATTACTGATGTAAGAGAAATTTTACGTACTGGCGCACCGATGACACCAGATGCTGGTCCAATGCCAATGGCTTGTTGGACTTGTAAAAGCCCAGACGTTCCTCGTTTAATCGCAGAGCGTGGTGAAGCGGGCTATTTCGGTGCAACTTGGGGAAGCGGCGGTTCAGAAATTGTGAATCCAATTGGCTGTGCAGATTGTCACGATACCACATCGAAAGATTTTGCTGAAGGTAAACCAGCATTACGTATCGCTCGCCCTCACGTATTACGTCCTTTAGAAAAAATTAATAAGAAATTTGCGGATGCAGATAGAACAGATCAACGAGCAGCGCTTTGTGCAAATTGCCACGTGGAATACTATTTTGCAGGGGATTTGAAACAAGTGACATTCCCTTGGGACAACGGTATTAGCGTTGATGAAATGGAAAAATATTACGACGATATCGGTTTTGTTGACTGGACACATGCCCTTTCAAAAGCGCCAATGTTAAAAGCACAGCACCCTGACTATGAAACTTGGATGTTAGGTGTTCATGGTAAAAATGGTGTGACTTGTATTGACTGCCATATGCCAAAAGTACAAGGGGTAGATGGTAAAGTTTATACAGATCACCAAATTGGTAACCCATTCAATGCCTTTGAGCATACTTGTGCAAACTGTCACGATCAAAGCAAAGAAAAATTAAAAGATATCGTGAAGTCTCGTAAGAAAGAAATCAAAGACGTAATGTTAAGACTTGAAGATCAATTAGTTGCAGCACACTTTGAAGCTAAAGCCGCTTGGGAAGCGGGTGCAACTAAAGAAGAAATGAAAGACGCATTGCAAGCTATCCGTCATGCACAATGGCGTTGGGACTACTCAGCTGCAGGTCATGGTGGTCATATTCACGCACCTGATGTGATCTTAAAAGTGCTTGGTACAGGCTTAGATCGTGCTTCTGATGCAAGAACACAATTAGTTCGTGTATTAGCAAAACATGGTATCACAGAGCCTGTAAAAGTGCCTGATATTTCAACCGCTGAAAATGCGTGGAAAGCAACTGGTGTTGATATTGAGAAAGAGCGCAGAGCGAAAGCAGAATTCCTCAAAACTATTGTTCCTCAATGGGATAAAGAAGCTAGAGAAAAAGGCTTACTTCCTCCTGAGAAATAAACAAACTTTGTCAAAAACGACCGCACTTTAATGTGCTAAATAAAGTAAAAGTGCGGTGCTTTTAACACTAATTTTGAGGTAATGAAAATGAGCTTAAATTCCCTTTTTAAACAAGGAATAGCTATCGTAATAGGATTAATTGCTTTTGGTGTTGCGACAGTGGCTGAAGCGAATACGTCGAAGGGCGTAAGCACACTAGTTTATGAGCCACAACTAGAGCATCAACGTGATCCAAACCAATATTGTGCGAAATGTCATAAACTAGAATCTAACGATAGTCAATCTGGCGGAGAGTTCCATTTTGGTAAATTCCATGGTACTCACTTATCAGAAAAAAATCCGAATACAGGTAAACCAATTACCTGTGTAAATTGTCATGGTAATATCTCTGAAGATCATCGTCGAGGTGCAAAAGATGTAATGCGTTTCCATAGTAATATTTTCAGTGATAAAAAACCAATGTTTACTGTAGAAGAGCAAAACCAAGTGTGTTTTGCGTGTCACCAACCGAAAAAATTACGTGAAACGCTTTGGGCGCACGATGTTCATGCAATGAAATTACCTTGTGCAAGTTGCCATACGTTACACCCAGCACAAGATAAAATGTCTGGTATTGCGAAGAAAGAACAAGTGAAACTTTGTGTGGATTGTCACGGTGAACAACAAAAACGTAAAGCCGAGTTGAAACCACCACATATTTATGCAACCGAACAAAAGGATAAAAAATGACAGCTTGCTCACGCCGAAACTTTGTTTCCGGTATGGGAGCGTTAATCCTAATGACGGGAACATCAATAAAATCAGTGGGACAAAGTGTTAGTGACGAGAAAAAGCCAATCCGTTATGCAATGTTACATGATGAAACCTCATGTATCGGTTGCACAGCTTGTATGGATGCTTGTCGTGAAACTAACCAAGTTCCTGAAGGGGTTTCTCGTTTGGAAATTATACGCAGCGAACCTTATGGCGAATTTCCAAATGCGGAATATGAGTTTTTCCGCCATTCCTGTCAGCATTGTAGTAATGCACCTTGTGTACACGTTTGTCCAACGGGGGCATCTTTTGTTGATAAGGAAACCGGCATTGTTGATGTACATAAAGATCTTTGTGTAGGTTGCCAATATTGTATTGCGGTTTGCCCATATCGCGTCCGTTTTATTCACCCTGTATATAAATCCGCAGATAAATGTAACTTCTGTCGTGATACAAATTTAGCCAAAGGTAAATTACCGGCTTGTGTTGAATCTTGTCCGACAAACGCATTGACGTTTGGTGATATGAATGATCCAAATAGCGAGATAGTACAGAAAGTGAAAGAGAAACAAGTGTATCGTACAAAAGTTGAATTAGGTACAGATCCAAATCTTTACCATGTGCCAGCGAAAAGAGGGGAGTTAAGACGATGAACAGTCCATTTCATTTCCCGTCTTTAGTATGGGATCATACCATTGCGGTTTACTTGTTTTTACTCGGGATCTCAGCGGGTGCGGCAATGCTTGCGGTATTGTTAAAACGAGCAGGGCTAGCAGGTGATGATCCTTCAGAAAATAATGTCATTCGTTGCACCGCTTTTTTGGCACCATTGAGTATTATTATTGGTTTAGTGATTTTGATTTTCCACTTAACCAAGCCTTGGACATTCTGGTATTTGATGTTTAATTATAGTACGACATCCATTATGTCGATGGGTGTAATGTTATTCCAAGTGTATATGCTGTTCTTAATGTTATGGTTAGCGATTATTTTCCATAAATTAGTTGCAAGACTGATTGAGAAATATGCTAAGCTATTTGCTTTTGTGAATAAGCTGATTGCAGTTGCAACAAAATTTACAGGTTTAATTGAAATTATTTTAATCATTTTATCTGTATTATTAGGGGCTTATACAGGTTTCCTATTGTCTGCATTGATCAGCTATCCAATGTTGAATAACCCAGTGTTACCAATCTTGTTCTTGGCTTCGGGTACATCATCTGGTGTAGCTGCGTTAATTGTGTGTACATTGCTTTTTACTAAAGAAGATACACATTCAAAATCGCTAGCATTTATTCATAAATTTGAGGTTCCTGTTGTTTGTATCGAAATTTTCCTATTAGCCGCATTCTTTATCGGCTTGTATTTAGGTGGTGGACAAAAAACTGTTGCATTTGAGACCGCACTTTTAAGTGGATTTTGGGCAAATGTGTTCTGGATTGGTGTGGTTGGCATTGGTTTAGTGCTGCCATTAATCCTTAATGCGATAGCGAATCATCAGTTAAAGCATACAAAAGGCTTTATGGTATTCGTGTCTTGCTTAGGTTTAATTGGCGTGTTATGTTTGCGTTTCTTTATCCTCTACGCAGGACAAATGACGTTGGCGTAATAGCCCTTAAAAATAATGAGAGAGGCGAACGGCTAGTTCGCCTTTTTAATGTGTACTTCTATCTTATTTGATTACTCGATATGATCCCTGAACTTGGTTTTTTTGCCTTACTTATTGCTTCTTTCTGTGCACTATTGCTCGCAACTGTGCCACAATTTGGCATTGTTTTACGTAAACCTACTATGATTGGTACGGCTTGGAATCTAAGTTATTTATTTGGCATTTTTACGAGCATTTCTATTGCTTGTTTGGCATATTCTTTTGCAGTTGATGATTTTTCTGTGCAATATGTTGCACATCACTCAAACTCTCAATTACCTATTTTCTTTAAGGTGTCAGCCACTTGGGGTGGACACGAAGGCTCAATGCTATTTTGGTTGTTTGCACTCGCTATTTGGGTGATGTTATTTGCCTTTTCAAGCCGTCATAAAGAACCGATTATTTCTGCGAGAAGCCTTTCAGTATTAGGCTTGATCTGTTTAGCTTTCTGCCTTTTTATCCTCTTTTTATCTAACCCTTTTGAACGTGCATTCCCTCAAGCCTTTGAAGGGCGTGATTTAAACCCCATGTTGCAAGATGTTGGGCTTATTTTCCACCCGCCATTGTTGTATCTTGGCTATGTAGGCTTTGCTGTGAATTTTGCGATAACGGTGTCTGCGCTCATTAGTGGACACTTAGATGCTGCATTAGCACGAATGATGCGTCCTTGGGTGCTGGTGTCTTGGTTATTTTTAACTTTGGGCATAGTATTAGGTTCTTGGTGGGCATATTACGAATTAGGCTGGGGCGGTTGGTGGTTTTGGGATCCTGTTGAAAACGCTTCTTTAATGCCTTGGTTGCTTGGCTTAGCGTTATTACATAGCTTATCCGTCACTGAACAACGTGGTATTTTTAGTTATTGGACGATTCTATTTTCTTTACTTGCTTTTTCTTTTAGTTTACTTGGTACTTTTATTGTCCGCTCTGGCGTGCTGACCTCGGTACACGCTTTTGCCGTGGATGGAGAGCGTGGTATTGCTCTACTAATTTTATTCTTCTTGCTGACAGTTGGGGCATTAACTCTTTTTGCATTGAAAGTTAATTTACAGCAAAGTGCGGTACGTTTTCGCATAATTTCTAAAGAGAATGCCCTGCTATTACTGAATATTTTATTGACTATTGCAACCTTAAGTGTGTTTTTAGGCACTTTCTATCCAATTGTATTCACTGCATTTCAATGGGGTTCGATTTCCGTTGGTGCACCTTATTTTAATGCGATTTTCTTACCTCTCTTTGCTATTACTTTATTTGCAATGATCGCGGTATTGTCAATGCATTGGAAAACCTTAAATAAAAAGCGTTTTATACAACGAGCCTTATTGTTAGTTCCTGCATTAATCATTGCGTATTTCTTAATATCCTACTATGTGGATAGGAACGAATCATTGTATTTTAACTTAACTGCTTACATACTATTGAGCTTATCGATTTGGTTAATCTTAGCGACTTTGTGGGCACCGTGGCGATATATTTCAGTAAAACAATTTGCGATGATTCTTGCACATTTAGGCGTTGCTGTTACTGCGATTGGCGCGATTATGAGTAGTTATTACAGTAGTGAAATCGGTGTTCGCCTTGCACCAAATCAAACTCAACAATTAGGGAACTATCATTTCCATTATAAAGGTTTCAAAAATGTATTGGGACCAAATTATACCAGTGAAAAAGCCCATTTTGTGGTGACAAAACAAAATCAACCTTATGCCGAAATTTATCCTGAACGCCGTTATTACGATGTTCGCACAATGAATATGAGTGAAGTCGGTATCAATTGGGGTTGGTTTGGTGATGTGTATATTGTGATGGGCGATCGCTTAGGCAATGGCGAATTTACCTTCCGTTTGCAATATAAGCCGTTTATTAGGTGGTTATGGTTTGGCGGTATTTTAATGGCATTTGGTGCACTGTTGGCTACGATTGGATTAAGACGCAATAAGCAATTTCAGTCTGTGAAAAACACAGATTAAACAGGAAAAATCTAAGATGAAAAGAGCTCTTTTATTTCTGCCATTATTTGTGATTTTAGCTGTTTGTACATTGTTATTAATTGGTTTACAGCAAGATCCAAAGAAAATAGCTTCTGCGTTAATTGGTAAGCCTGTACCAGAATTTTATCAAACAGATTTATTAAAAATAGAGAGAGTATTAAGCAATAAGGATTTACCAAAACAAGCATTTTTATTGAATGTTTGGGGGAGTTGGTGTGCTTATTGTAAGCAAGAGCATCCTTTTTTAATGCAACTATCAAAATCTATTCCAATTGTCGGGCTCAATTATCGTGATAAAACCTCAAATGCATTAGCAATGTTGCAGAAAATTGGCAACCCGTTTGTATTGGTGATTAATGATAGTAAAGGGGAATTTGCGTTAAACCTTGGTGTGGACGGTGCACCCGAAACCTATTTAGTAGATAAATACGGTGTTGTTCAGTATCGTTATACTGGTCCACTTAATGCTGAAATATGGCAAAACTACTTTGTGCCTGAGTTGCAACATTTGGAGACAAAATAATGACAAAACAGATAGTGACAAGGTGCAATGGATTCTTGTTAAGTTTTTTGCTCTTTTTCAGTGTTTTGGTTCGAGCAGAAATAGTGGACACTTATCAATTCAAAAATACGGAAGATCGTGTGAGAGCTGTGGAGCTTGCTAAATCCTTGCGTTGTCCACAATGTCAAAATCAAAATTTAGTGGAATCTAACTCGCCTATTGCTTATGACTTGCGAATTGAAGTATACAAAATGGTTGATGAAGGTAAAAGCAATCAAGAAATTGTGAATTTAATGACATCACGTTTTGGTAATTTTGTGTTGTATAATCCACCTCTCCAATGGACGACCGCCGCATTATGGAGCCTCCCTGCTATTTCATTATTGTTTGCTTTAGGTTTGATGCTTAGCTATGCCAAAAAACGTTCAAAACAAGTAAAAGCCGAGAGGGTGCTCAATAAATCGCAACAAGATGCAATTGAACGTTTATTAAAGCAAACAGAACAAACGGATAGACAAGAATGATGTGGTGGGGATTATTAACTTTTACGTTGTTGATTATTGTGTTGCTATTATTACCTTTCGGAAAATGGTTGTCTTGGCAAAACAACTATCGTCAGCAAAAAAATATTGCTTTATATCGTGAGCAATTGATGATGAGCTCAGACCCAGAATTGCGTAATGAATTGGGGCAGCGTTTATTGGAAGATGAAAAACAATTACAAAATCAATCGGATTTTGTATTAACTGAAGGGAAATGTGCGGTGCGTTTCTCATTAAAATTGAATATGTTTTTAGCGTTCTTATTAATTACTGTGCCAAGTTTGTACTATTTTTCTTTGCCTCGTTATACAGACGTTGAGCAAGGCGAAGCCACTTTTTTACAGCAACAAATGCAATTAATGGAGCAAGCTATATCTCAGCAAAATGAGGATAAAATCACACAAATTCAAAATAAATTGCGCCAAGATCCTAATGATGCAGAAAATTGGCTCGCATTGGGACAAGCGTATATCGAAAATAATGAATTTGATAGTGCAAGGATTTCTTACCAGAATGCACAAAGCTTGTTAGGCAATAAGCCTTATATTTTAGGCGCTTTAGCGACTGCACTTTATTATCAATCGGGGCAACAACTGACGGAGGCAGTGCAGGCATTATTAAATCAAGCACTGATTGAAGATCCACAAGAAATTTCAAGCCTATCATTGATTGCTACTGATGCATTTGTTCAAGGAAATTATCAAAAAGCCGCACAGACATGGCAAAAAATGTTAGACTCCGACCGACCAAATATCGATCGCCGTACTTTGATTCAACGTATTCAAATGGCAGAAATTAGACTGCAACAATCAAAATAAAGCAATAATCTGATATTAACCTACATTAGCTTATTGCTTACAACATATTAATCACATTTATGAACAATTATTCTGAAGTTATTATTATTGGAGCGGGGGCTGCTGGTTTATTTTGTGCAAGCCAAGCCGCTAAGCTAGGTAAGCAAGTGACGTTATTTGATAACGGCAAAAAAGTTGGGCGTAAAATTTTGATGTCGGGTGGTGGATTTTGTAATTTCACTAATCTTGATGTTACACCACAACATTATCTTTCACAAAATCCGCACTTTGTTAAATCTGCTCTTGCTCGCTATACCCAATGGGATTTTATTGCAATGGTGGCAGAGTACGGTATTGCTTATCATGAGAAAGAGTTAGGACAGCTATTCACTGATGAAGGTGCAGAAAAAATCGTTGAAATGTTGCTGTCAGAATGTGAAAAATATGGTGTTAATATTCAACTACGTCAACAAATTAGCGGTGTAAGAAAGCAAGAAAATGACCATAAGCGGCGCTTTTCATTAATTGCCAATGGGCAAATATGGTATTGCCAATCCTTAGTGATTGCAACGGGTGGGCTTTCAATGCCAGGTCTTGGAGCTTCACCTTTTGGTTATCAAATTGCAGAGCATTTTGGTATTCAAGTGCTCGCTCCACGTGCTAGCCTTGTGCCTTTCACTTGGCGTGAAATTGATAAATTTTATACCGCACTTTCAGGAATTGCATTACCTATCGTGGCTACAGCGCAAAATGGCAAGGCTTTTGCTAATAATATGTTGTTTACTCATCGAGGCATCTCAGGTCCTGCGATTTTGCAGATCTCAAATTATTGGCAACCAAATGAATCCATCGAAATTGATTTATTACCAAGTGAAAATATTGTTGACTTTTTACAACAACTACGAGCAACTTCGCCAAAGTTACTGCTAAAAAATGCTTTGGCAAAAGTATTACCTAAAAAATTAGTAGAGCTTTGGATTGTACAACAATTAGTACAAGATATGCCTATTGCACAACTGAGCAAACCAATTTTTCAACAACTCGATCAATTAATTCATCATTGGCAATTTTTACCTAATGGAACAGAGGGTTACCGTACTGCAGAAGTCACAATGGGAGGTATTGATACTAGTGCAGTGTCCTCAAAAACAATGGAGGCTTATTCTGTCCAAGGTTTGTATTTTATTGGTGAAGTCTTAGATGTGACAGGTTGGCTAGGAGGTTATAATTTTCAATGGGCGTGGAGTTCTGCTTATGTATGCGCACAAGCATTGCTTCTCAAGTAATGCTCTTAGATTATATTGATAGTTTATTTTTATTGAAAATAAACTATTGATTGTTGTCAATGAAAAAAATTTTATGTTTTATATAGGGTAAATGTTATAGATTGCCCTATGTGTTTTATATCTCGTCTTAAATTATTTTGAGTTTTCTTTTTTACTTCCTTTTAAATTATTCTTGTGTTTTCAAACTATTATTTATCTCCTTATAGTCAACTGTTAATCGCTCGTTGTTACAGATTTATAAAAAATATAAATACACATATTGTTAATATAATTAAATTATATCATATGCCATTTAACTTTCGATTAATTATTCTAATTTTACTGGTTTGGTGTTATATTTATTATTTGAGTTTTATTATTTTTTATTCGTAACACAATAAATATTATTTTGGTATTAATATAGTTCTTATATTTACTTAAAATAAATTTTTTCTTTTTTGTATTAAATTTTTATATTTAAAAAAGTAACTGATACTTATTCCATTTTATTATATTAAAGTGGGTTTGATAGAATGTAATATTTTTTTAATTAATTGATTTATATGTGTTTTTTCTTTTAATCTGGATGGGGTTCTAGTTTAGAATAAAAGCATACAGGAATAAAAATTTTTATAGTGAATATTTTTATGTATTGTAATAGGTTTTGTATATCAGATTGTTTGATATTTCCTTTTTAATAAAATTTTTCTATCAAAATAATAGATTGCGAGTTTGTTTAAAATACATATAATTTTTCAAACCAAGTATGAATACCGTACTTATGATGAAAATTGTTATCAGTTTTATTGATAAAATAAATCTGGTATGTCCATTATTTTAGAGGAGTAGATTATGTCTAAATGCCCATTTGACCACGGTTCAAAAACTTTAACTAACGCTGCAGGTGCACCTATCGTTGAAAACGATAATACAATGTCTGCAGGTCCTAAAGGCCCATTACTTTTACAAGATGTTTGGTATCAAGAGAAATTAGCGCACTTTGCTCGTGAGCGTATTCCTGAGCGTGTTGTTCATGCTAAAGGTTCAGCAGCTTATGGTACATTCACTGTAACTCACGATATTAGCAAATACACAAAAGCGGATTTATTCAATGGCATTGGTAAACAAACTCAAGTGTTATTGCGTTTCTCAACTGTAGCGGGTGAGCGTGGTGCTGCTGATGCAGAGCGTGATGTTCGTGGTTTCGCATTAAAATTCTACACAGAGCAAGGTAACTGGGACTTAGTAGGTAACAATACACCAGTATTCTTTATCCGTGATCCATTGAAATTCCCTGATTTCATTCACACTCAAAAACGTAATCCGCAAACTAATATGCGTGATGCGAATGCTGCGTGGGATTTCTGGTCACGTCATCCTGAATCATTACACCAAATTATGATTCTTTTCAGTGACCGTGGTATTCCAGCAGATTTACGTCATATGAATGGTTATGGTAGCCACACATATAGCTTTATCAATGCACAAAATGAACGTTTTTGGGTGAAATTCCACTTCAAAACACAACAAGGTCACAAATTCTATACTAATGAAGAAGCGGCTAAAGTGGTGGGTGAAAACCGTGAGTCAAGCCAACAAGATTTATACGAAGCGATTGAGCGTGGCGAATTCCCACGTTGGAATGTTCAAGTACAAATCATGCCAGAAGCAGATGCACACAAACATAACTATGCGTTTGACTTAACAAAAGTATGGCCACACAAAGATTATCCAATGATCGAAGTGGGCGTATTAGAGTTAAATCAAAACCCAATTAACTACTTTGCAGAAGTAGAACAGGCAGCGTTTGCACCTTCTAACATCGTTCCAGGAATTGGTTTCTCTCCAGACCGTATGTTACAAGGACGTCTATTCTCATACCAAGATGCGCAACGTTACCGTTTAGGTGTTAACCATCACCAAATCCCTGTTAACGCACCAAAATGCCCATACCACACCACACACCGTGATGGCGCAATGCGTGTAGATAACAATGGTGGTACACACCCTAACTATGCACCGAACCGTTTTGATACTTATGTGCCTACTCACCAACAAGAGCCAGCATTAGAATTAGAGCGTTCAGCTGCACACTTTAACTTCCGTGAGTATGATGAAGATTATTATTCACAACCAGCTGCGCTTTACAATTTGTTCAATGCGGAACAAAAAGCTCGCGTAGCATCAAACTTCGCAGCAGGTTTATCAGGCGTAACTGACCCTGCAATTGTTGAAAGACAATTAGCTTTATTCGATAAAGTAAGCAAAGAATTAGCTGATGCAATTCGCGAGAATTTAGCAAAATAATTATTTTTATTGAACTTTATGACTTTTCAGGCTTGGGGCAACCCAAGCCTTTTTTATTTCCTAAATTATGTACTTTCATTCATCTTACTAAATTTGTGCAACCGAAAAAATCCCGTTAAAATAAACCGCACTTTCCACATAAACTTACACACTCCAAGGATTCTATTTTATGTCTATCCCCCGTTTTGTTCACCTGCGTGTTCACAGTGATTTTTCGATGATTAACGGCATTGCTAAAGTAAAGCCGTTAGTTAAAGCCTGTGTCGAAAACAATATGGTAGCAATGGGATTGACTGATTTTACTAACTTTTGTGGATTGGTACGCTTTTATGGTGAAGCACTATCATCAGGCATAAAGCCGATTATTGGGGCGGATGTTCTAGTAAAAAGCGCTCTATGTGGTGATGAACGTTTTGAACTCACTTTGCTGGCGAAAAACAATACAGGTTATCAAAATATTACTTTATTACTTTCTAAAGCTTATGAGCGTGGCTACCAAGATTTACCTTATATCGATCAAGAATGGCTCATTGAACATCGTGAAGGACTCATCATTCTTTCGGGGGGGCATAATGGTGATGTAGGGAAAAAGTTACTTAAAGGTAACCAAGCAGAGATTGAAAGTGCGGTACATTTTTATCAAGAATATTTCCCTGAACATTTTTATTTAAGTTTGAGCCGAACTGGACGCCATGAAGAAGAGCGTTATGTGAGCTTAGCTATTAAATATGCGGAGCAAAAAGGTTTACCTGTTGTTGCGACTAATGATGTGTTATTCCTAGAGGAAGAGGATTTCGAGGCGCACGAAATTCGTGTAGCTATTCACGACAGTTATACACTTGATGATCCAAAACGTCCGAAAATTTATACTAGTCAGCAATATTTTCGTTCAGAACAAGAAATGTGTGAGCTGTTTTCAGATGTTCCTTCTGCACTTGAAAATACTTTACTCATCGCTCAACGTTGTAATGTGACAATTCGTTTAGGCGAATATTTTTTACCTAAATTTCCAACAGGAGATCTTTCTACTGAAGCATTTCTGGTTAAAAAATCTAAAGAAGGTTTGGAAGAGCGTCTGCAAGTGCTGTTTCCTGATGAGAAAGTCCGACAAGAGCGTCGTTCAGAATATGATGAGCGTTTGCAAGTTGAATTGGATGTAATTAACCAGATGGGGTTCCCAGGTTACTTCTTGATCGTAATGGAATTTATTCAGTGGTCGAAAGATAACGATATTCCAGTAGGACCGGGGCGTGGTTCTGGTGCGGGCTCGTTAGTCGCTTATGCGTTAAAAATTACCGATCTTGATCCTCTCGAATTTGACTTACTTTTTGAGCGTTTCTTAAACCCAGAACGTGTTTCTATGCCTGACTTTGATGTTGACTTCTGTATGGATGGTCGAGATCGAGTTATCGAACATGTTGCAGAAACTTATGGACGTGGTGCGGTATCACAAATTATTACTTTTGGCACAATGGCAGCAAAAGCGGTCATCAGGGACGTAGGGCGTGTACTTGGGCATCCGTATGGCTTTGTTGATCGAATTTCTAAGTTAATTCCACCTGATCCAGGTATGACGCTGGCAAAGGCTTTTGCAGCGGAGCCACAGTTACAAGTAGTTTATGATTCGGATGAAGAAGTCAAAGCCCTGATCGATATGGCTCGTAAACTCGAAGGTGTGACACGTAATGCGGGTAAACACGCAGGTGGGGTAGTCATTTCACCGGGATTAATTACGGATTTTTCACCACTATATTGCGACTCAGAGGGTAAACACCCTGTGACGCATTTTGATAAAAATGATGTGGAATATGCCGGCTTAGTGAAGTTCGACTTCTTAGGTTTGCGTACTTTGACCATCATTAAATGGGCGTTGGATATGATCAATACACGCCTTGCTAAAGAGGGGAAACCACTAGTTGATATTTCCACAATTCCATTAGATGATCCAGAATCCTTTGAACTATTAAAACGCTCTGAAACAACGGCTGTTTTCCAGCTAGAATCGCGTGGGATGAAGGATTTGATAAAACGTCTTCAACCTGACTGTTTTGAGGATATTATCGCACTAGTGGCATTATTCCGACCGGGTCCGTTAGAATCGGGAATGGTGCAGAACTTTATTGACCGTAAACACGGAAATGAGCCTGTTGCTTATCCTGATCCTGAATATCAACACGAAAGTTTAAAACCAATTTTAGAACCAACTTATGGTGTTATTGTTTATCAAGAACAAGTCATGCAGATTGCACAAGAACTGGCAGGTTATACGCTAGGTGGTGCGGATTTATTACGCCGTGCAATGGGTAAGAAAAAGCCTGAGGAAATGGCAGCACAACGTGAAATTTTTGAAAAAGGTGCTATTCAAAAGGGAGTTGATGGTGAACTTGCGATGAAGATCTTCGACCTTGTAGAAAAATTCGCAGGTTATGGCTTTAACAAATCGCACTCAGCAGCTTATGCATTGGTTTCTTATCAAACTTTATGGTTAAAAACCCATTACCCAGCAGAATTTATGGCAGCGGTAATGACATCAGAAATGGATAACACTGATAAAATTGTGGGCTTGTATGACGAGTGTTTGCGTATGGGCTTAAAAGTAGCTCCACCTGATATTAATACGGGTAAACATCATTTTAGTGTGAATGAAAATAGTGAAATCGTATATGGCATCGGAGCGATTAAAGGTGTGGGTGAAGGGCCGATTGAAGCTTTAATTTCTGCACGCGAGCAAGGTGGTATTTTTAAAGACTTATTTGATTTATGTGCTCGTGTGGATTTGAAAAAAATCAACCGCCGTACTTTTGAAAGCCTGATTTTATCTGGCGCTTTTGATAAGTTAGGTCCACATCGAGCCGCATTGTCGAAAAATCTAGAAGATGCGTTGAAAGCCTCTGATCAGCATGCAAAAGACGAGGCGCTTGGGCAGACAGATATGTTCGGTGTCTTGACAGAAAGACACGAAGATGTGGAAAAGGCCTATGCCAGTACGCCACGTTGGAGTGAAAAAGTCATACTTGATGGAGAACGAGAAACGCTTGGGCTGTATTTAAGTAGCCATCCAATTAGCCCGTATATTAAAGAATTAGAGCACTATAGTTCTACTCGTTTAAAAGATTTGGCACCAAACTATCGAGGACAATTGAGTACAGTGAGCGGCTTAGTGGTCGCTTCACGTGTGGCAATTACAAAAAAAGGTAACCGTTTGGGCATTGCAACTCTTGATGATCGATCTGGTCGTTTAGATATTACTTTATTTGGAGATGCTTTAGAAAAATTTGGCGAGAAATTGCAGAAAGATACAATAGTGATTGTCTCAGGGCAAGTGAGCTTTGATGACTTTTCAGGTGGACTAAAAATGACAGTGCGTGAATTAATGAGCTTAGATGAGGCGCGTAGCCGTTATGCGAAAGCTCTTGCTGTTTGTTTGTCGGAAGAACAGATAACACCATTATTTATTCGACAATTTAAAACCTTACTTGAGCCACATAGTGGGGGGAGTCTACCTATGCATGTGTATTATTCGAGTCCACGAGGCAAATGCAAGGTCAAAATGGGAGTTCAGTGGTCAATTAATCCTACGGATGAATTACTTGCACAATTAGGGGAAATATTAGGGGAGAGGGCTGTAGAATTGGAGTTTCAGTCATGAATACATATTTATTAGGTATCTGTTTGTTATTGGTGAGTCAAGCAAGCCTTGCTGTGAACCTCACGAAATTGGTGCAAGATGCACGCCAACAAATTAATGTCACTAAAAGTTATGATCCGACTTATCGTAAAATTGCATTTCCAATGGGGGATGTACCATTACATACGGGAGTTTGTACAGATGTGGTTATCCGAGCTTATCGCCATCAGCATATTGATTTACAAAAATTAGTCAATCAAGATATGAAAAGAGCATGGGAAAGTTATCCAAAACTGTGGGGACTAAAAGCGACGGATACCAATATTGATCACCGTCGAGTTCCCAATTTGGAAAAATTTTTCCAACGACAAGGTAAGTCGTTATCTCTGACTGATGTTGCTAGTTTCAAGGCGGGTGATATTGTTACTTGGCGTTTGCCCCGTAATTTACCGCATATTGGCATTGTTTCAGATAAGAAAACACCAGAGGGTATCCCATTAGTCATTCATAATATAGGGTCAGGGACACAAGAAGAAGATATTTTGTTTAAATATAAAATGATTGGGCATTATCGCTACCCATAAAGTAAACACATCAAAGCGGATTTTGTTATCCGCTTTTTGATTACCTAATTTCAGGTGAGCTAAAGAAAAGTGGGGTCAATTTTGAAAAAGTTTTAAAACTTTCTGAAAATTGACCGCACTCTTTATCTGATGAAATGCAGATTAGCACACCACTTTAATCGCCAATCCCCCTTGTGAGGTTTCGCGGTATTTTGCGTTCATATCTTTCCCTGTTTCATACATGGTTTCGATCACTTTATCTAGGGTCACTCGTGGGCTTGTAGTGCGGCGCAGTGCCATACGGCTAGCGTTGATTGCTTTTACTGATGCAATCGCATTGCGTTCAATACAAGGAACTTGTACTTGCCCACCAACAGGGTCGCACGTTAGACCAAGGTTGTGTTCCATACCGATTTCTGCGGCGATACACACTTGTTCTGGGCTACCTCCAAGAATTTCAGCTAAGCCAGCAGCAGCCATTGAACAAGCTACGCCTACCTCACCTTGACAGCCTACTTCTGCTCCTGAAATTGAGGCATTCATTTTGTAAAGTGAGCCAATGAAACTACAAGTCAGTAAATAACGCTCTGTGATCTCAGGAGTGATTGGTGCGATGAATTTGTCGTAATAAGCAAATACGGCAGGAACAATACCACAAGCTCCGTTTGTTGGGGCGGTCACAACACGGCCACCTGCCGCATTTTCCTCATTTACAGCTAAAGCAAACATATTAACCCAATCTACAATGCTCATTGGATCATTAGATAAACTACTATTGGCTTTTAACATACGGTAAAGCGTTGCTGCACGGCGAGGTACTCTCAATGGACCTGGTAAAATCCCTTCTGTACTAATTCCATGATCAATACAGGCTTTCATACTTTCCCACACATTTTGCAAATGCTGACTAAGTGCTTCTTTGCCGTGTAAGGCTAATTCGTTTTGCATAACTACTGTAGATAATGCGAAGCCGTTTTCTTGGCAGTGTTTTAGCATGTCAGCCGCATTTTTATAAGGATATGGCACGGCGACTGATTGCTCTTCTTCTTGACCAAAATGTGCCTCATCAACAATAAATCCACCACCAATAGAATAGTAGGTTTGGCTATAAATTGCTTCATCACCGGTAAACGCAGTAATTTTCATCCCATTCTCGTGCAACGGTAAAAAGGTTTGATGGAAAATCAGATTTTTATCAAAATCAAAATTCACCACTTTTTTGTTTTCTGCGATTGGTAAAAGTGCGGTCTGTTTTAAGTTAGAAATAAAACGAGGGATGAGATCAATATCGACATTATGTGGTAAATAGCCTGCCAATCCCATAATGATAGCGATATCAGTATTGTGCCCACGCCCAGTCATTGAAAGTGAACCATAAACATCTACTTGAAGTGCTGTCACTTGCTCAAGCTGATTTTTTGAGACTAAGTCATCAATAAATTGCTTACCTGCTTTCATTGGTCCAACGGTATGGGAACTGGATGGTCCAATACCAATTTTAAACATATCAAATACACTAATCATAATGTTCTTACTTTTCCCTAAAGAGAGTAAAAAAGGAGGCTATTCTACACGGATTTTTAAATTTTAAAATAACCCATAAATCACATTTGAAATTGCAAATAGCCCCATTACGACCACAAAGATATTGGATAATTTACCTTGATAACGTTGCATTGCTGGCACTTTGCGGATCGCATACATTGGCATAATGAACAAAATAGCTGCAATAATTGGACCTCCGAAAGATTCAATTAAGCCAAGAATACTTGGGTTAATAATTGCAACAATCCAAAGTGTAATTAAGAAGAAGATTGCAGTTGTATAATTTAATTTTTTACGATTGATGTCTTTTCCACTTATTTTTGTGATTAATCCTTCTAAACCTTCTCTAGCCCCTAAATAGTGACCAAAGAATGAGCTTGTAATCGCAAGGAATGCGACTAATGGACCTAAGTAAGAAATATAAGGGTTATCAAATTTGTTCGCTAAGAAAGATAAAATGCTGATATTTTGTGCTTTTGCTTCTGCTAATTCAGTAGGGCTTAAACTTAACACACAGCTAAATACGAAGAACATTACAAATACTAATAAAATTGTTGAAGTCGCTTTTAAAGTACGGCTTGCGTGTTTTTCGGTATTTTCTAAGTCACCATATTCTCGTTGTTGGGACTGTGCGAATGATGAAATTGCTGGTGAATGGTTGAATGAGAAAACTAATACTGGAATAGTGATCCAAAGTGTACTAATGAATGCATTTGCAGTTGGCATTTCACTTAACATTGAGGTATTCCATTCTGGAATTAAATACAATGATAAGGCTAATAGAATTAACACAAGTGGATAAACAAGAAATTCTGTAATTTTAAGCATAATTTTTTCGCTCATTAACATTACAGAAATCAGTGCAGCAATTAATACAAAAGAAAGTAATGGGCGATAAATAGGTTCCATTCCTAGTTGGTTTATGATAAATGAATCGACAGTATTAGTGATACCATTGCCGTAAATAAGAAGAATTGGAAAGATGGCGAAAAAATAGAGGAGTGTGATAAGTTTGCCAGCAGTGTGACCAAAATGTTCTTCAACCACCTCTGTAATATCACTGCCTTTTTTCGAAGACGACAATACGAAGCGAGCAAGCCCTCGGTGCGCAAAGTAGGTCATTGGGCCTACGATAATTGCCATTAAGACCAATGGCCAGAACCCTCCTTTACCTGCGTTGATTGGTAAAAATAAAACCCCAGCGCCAACGGCTGTTCCAAATAAATTTAATGCCCAAATGAGATCAAATTTACTCCATTTTGCACAAGACTTCGTTGTCATATAATGCTCCGTTTTGTTGTTGAAAAACAAGGTGCGTAGGTATGAAATAGATACGCAGAAAAGAATTAGGTCATTATAGTAGTCAGGTTGGAGTATAAATTCAAAAATAAAATTAAATTAAATCTCGAATTTGTGATTTAGATCGGTATTTTATCCTGTTTTTGGTTAAAAAATATCATTAATTAACTAATTTTTAACAAAAACTCAGGATAAGATTTGAACAAAATAAAAGCGTGATAAACATCACGCTTTGTTGAAAAATACATTTAAAATAATTATGCACATTTTTGATAGCCTAATGTGCCATCATCAATACTCTCACCTTTTTTACCTAGTACTTCATCGATTTTCTCGCCCTGTTGAAAGAACACAAAACCACCTCGTTCCATTTTTGTCCAAACTTCATCCTTAGTCAGTGGAAATGTGGTGATAATAGTCACTTTATCGCCAGCTTTTGCGTGATCATTAAAATCAATAACACCATCATCATCAATGCGCTGCGCCTTACCAAAGGGGGCTTTACGTGTGAGGTAATGTAAATTAGTGGAACAGTGTGCAATCATCCACTCTCCATTTGAAAGGATAAAGTTAAATGTGCCACCTTTTACAATCTCGTGTGTAATTTCTTTGATTGCTTCAAATAACTCCGATTTTGTAGGCTTTTGTGTAAAACGCATTTTTAATTCACTTGCCATATAACAAAAAGCTGATTCTGAGTCAGTATCGCCAATTGGGTAGAATAATGCATTTCGTGGCAGAGGAATACTTTGTAAGTTGCCATTATGAGCGAATACCCAATTTTGTCCCCATAATTCACGAATAAAAGGGTGTGTATTTTCAATATTGACTTCCCCTTGAGTGGCTTTGCGAATATGGGCAATTACATTAAAAGATTTAATGTGATATTGCTTCACACAGTCTGCAATAGGTGATGAATGTGCTGCCTGATTATCACGAAAAATACGTACGCCTTTTCCTTCAAAAAAGGCAATGCCAAAGCCATCAGAGTGGCAGTCGGTTAATCCTGCTCGGCGACGAAAACCTTCAAAAGAGAACACAATATCTGTTGGGGTGTTACAGTTCATTCCTAATAATTGGCACATAAAAAACTTCTTACTAATAACCTTACAAAATAATGGAAATTATTCACTATAATGCTGAAAAGTTCAACAGATAGACGTTGTTTCTTAAACAAAAAATTAACAATTCGGGTTGTTTTATAACCGATTTTTATTTTTTACAACTTATCGTTTGCTTATTCTCATTTAATGCATAGATCGCGCAATCTTCCGCAAAGTGAATCTTTCCTTTATAACTCTGTTTAATAGCTTGTTTCGTTTCTGATTTTGCATTTTCAGTACGACGCATTAAGTGACTTAAAAGAATATTTTTGACTTCGCCTTGCTTTGCAATATCACCGATTTCTGATGGTTTCATATGTAATTTTTGTGCCACTTTATCTTGACTACTTTCAGGCACTGCATTGTGTGCCACAAACCAGTTCGCATTTTTTACTAACTGGTTTAATGTTTTGCCTTTATTACTGGTATCACCAGAGAAGACCACGCTACAGCCATTTTTTTCAATCCGCCAAGCCAAGGCTGGAAGTAAACCGTGTTCTGTGCCAATAGCCTGAATTTGGAAACCATCAACTTCGGTATTGAATACTACAGGATTATGTTTATCCGCATTGATTGAAATTGGTTTTACTAGATAGTTTGCATCGCCACTTAGAAAATCAGACAAATAGGCATAGGCACCATTTTCACCAAATAAACGAGAAATAAATTGTGCAGTATCAGGAATGACCTCGTTTCCAGTTGGACCATAAATTGGGAGATCGTCAGTACGATTAGAGAAGAAAGAGGCTTTTAACAATGAGGGTAAGTCATTTATATGATCTACGTGGAAATGGCTGACGAAGATTGCTTTAAGATCTTCGATTTTAGCATCTGCTTGAGCAAAGTTTTGTAATGCACCAGTACCTAAATCCACTAAAAATTTTGCTTGCCCATTTTCACGCACTAAGTAACTAGCTGAGGCTCTTGCTTGTGGTGGCGGATTGCTTCTAAATAATTGAATTTCAGGTCCTCCGGAGCCAAGCACTACTACATCTAAATTTGATGCAGTGCAACTTGAGGCCCAACTATTCAAAGAAAATAAAGAGAAAAGAAGAAAAAGAAAATTGATACCTTTCATTGTGCTACCTATCATCCTGATATTAATTGACGTTATTTTAGAACAATTATAGATAAAGAAGAATAGCAAAAAAAGACCGCACTTTGCGATGAATGAGCTCAAAGTGCGGTCGATTTTTTTAGATTTTCAGCTTCGATTAGTACACGCCTTGTGCAAGCATTGCATCAGCCACTTTTACAAAACCTGCTATGTTAGCACCCACTACATAGTTAATGTTTTCTTGACCTTCAACTGTACCGTATTTTTTACAGTTTTCGTGAATGTTCAACATAATGCTATGTAGTTGTTGATCCACTTCTTCAGCCGACCAATATAAACGTTGAGAACTTTGTGCCATTTCTAAACCGGAAGTCGCCACGCCACCTGCGTTTGCTGCTTTACCAGGTCCAAACAATACACCAGCTTCTAAGAATGCATCAGTTGCTTCAATTGTTGTTGGCATATTTGCACCTTCTGCCACTAACTGAACACCGTTCGCAATTAAGGTTTTCGCAGAGGTCAAATCCAATTCATTTTGCGTTGCGCAAGGCAATGCAATATCCACTTGCACTTCCCAAGGGGTTTTGCCCGCTACATATTTTAAGCCAAATTGTTTTGCGTATTCTTCAACTCGACCACGTTTTTCATTCTTTAATTCCATTAATGCAGCTAATTTTTCCGGAGTAAAACCGTCTTCATCGTACACATAGCCAGAAGAATCGGAACAAGTGACGACTTTTGCACCTAATTGTAAGGCTTTTTCAATGGCATATTGGGCAACGTTACCAGAACCTGATACAGAAACGGTTTTACCTTCAAAACTCTGACCTTTTTCAGCAAGCATCGCTTGAGCGAAATATACTAAGCCATAACCTGTTGCTTCAGGACGAATTAAGCTACCGCCGAACGACAAGCCGCGTCCTGTGAATACGCAAGATGCTTGGTTTGATAATTTTTTCATATAGCCTGCAAGGTAACCGACTTCACGACCACCTACGCCAATATCACCAGCAGGTACATCAGTATCTGCGCCTACGTGGCGATATAATTCTGATATTAATGCTTGGCAGAAACGCATTACTTCGCCATCTGATTTTCCTTTTGGATCGAAGTCTGAGCCACCTTTACCACCACCCATTGGCAATGTAGTTAATGCGTTTTTGAAAATTTGTTCAAAACCTAAGAATTTTAAGATTGATAGGTTTACAGACGGGTGGAAACGCATACCGCCTTTGAATGGGCCTATAGCGCTGTTAAATTGCACACGGAATGCGCGGTTTACTTGTGTTTGACCTTTATCATCTGTCCACGCAACACGAAATTGAATTGCACGCTCTGGTTCAATTAAACGTTCTAGTAACGCTTGTGAACGATATTTCGGGTTTGCTTCTAAGAATGGCCAAATTGATGTGAAAACTTCACGTACCGCTTGTAAAAATTCAGGTTGGTTTGAATCACGTTTTGCAACGTAGGATAAAAACTCTTCTAATGAGGTAACTTGAGTTGTCATAATGATATCCTTCTAAGATGTTGTAATTGTTTGCATTGTTTTATTATTTTTTTCGCCACATAGGCTTCTCAGATAATATGCAATAAGTTTTTGGGCTTATGCAAACGTTTTCTTTGGATTATTTTATTATTTTTAATAAAGCCGATGTTTTGTATGAAAAAAGCTATGTTTTTTTAGATAAAATTTAATTTTGATGGTTTTTTATCTATAAATATCTAGTTTTAAATAGGGTGTATAGAGATAAAGATAAAAATTGAGAATGATTTTTAGATGGGAAATAAAAAAGTGCGGTGATTTTATAAATTGTTTATAAAATCACCGCACTTTTGTCGAGTTAAGAGAGTTAGAAAACACCGAGGTTTCTTAATCCACTAGTAATAATCTCAACACCAAGAGACATCAGCAGTAAACCCATAATACGGGTAATCACGTTAGCGCCTGTTTTTCCTAAGCGTTTAATTAACGGCTCAGAATAACGGAATAACATATAACAAGTGATACCAAATAGGATAATGGTGAGTGATGAATAGAGATAATCTAGAGCCTGATGTTGTGTCGAGCCAAACACAATTGTAGCACTGATTGAGCCGGGGCCTGCCATAATTGGCATAGCAAGTGGTACAACTGCTATGTTGGTATAGTCATCCAAATTCTCACTTTTTTCTTCTTTATTAATCTTGTGTTCACCGATTTTACCGTTGATCATTGTTAAGGCGATCAGCACTACAATAATTCCCCCTGCAATGCGGAAGGAATCAATTGAAATTTTGAAGGAATTTAAAATAAATTGTCCAAAATAAAAGCTGACAAGTAAAATCACTGCAATTGAAAAGCAAGTAATTAATCCTGTTTTATTGCGTTGCTCTTTGCTAAAAGTAGACGTCATTGCATAAAACACAGGCACAACCCCAATCGGGTTCACTAATGCGATAAGGCTAACAAAAAACTGTAGATAAATCGTTAAATCCATTTTTTTACCCATAAAATACTCAGTAGCTGCTTATTATATGGATACGCTTTTTGATAAGCAAATGTTGGTATTACAGGGTGTTGCGTTTTATGCGCTATTTACTACTATTCAATCAATTCAGTATTTGATTCTTAAGAAGTGGCTTTTTTATAACGAATTATCAGGTTGAGAAAGGGGAATAGTTTTTCAATAATCTAATTGTATATTATCGCTCATATAGGCTATCTTGTACTAATGTTTATTTGAACATCAAAAAGGAGGGCAGTATGGATATACAACAATTACTTGTTTCGAATTTCTTTCGTTACTTATCTATAAGTAGCCAGAGTTTAGCCAGTGCAACTGTAGTACCAAGTTCAGAAGGGCAGAGAAAACTGGCTCATTTACTTGCTGATGAACTAAAAGCCTTGGGTTTAGTAAATGTCGAAATTGATGAGCATGCGAATGTGACCGCACTTTTAAAAGGTAACATTGAAAATGCGACACCAATTGGCTTTGTGGCACATTTAGATACAGTTGATGTATCGTTATCGCCAGATATTAAACCACAAATCTTAACTTTCGAAGGTGAAGATTTGTTGTTGAATAAAGATAAAAATATTTGGTTACGGGTAGCAGAGCATCCCGAAATATTAGCTTATGAAAACCAGAAAATTATCTTTAGTGATGGTACCAGTGTATTAGGCGCAGATAATAAAGCGGCAATTGCAACGATTATGAGTGCACTGACGTTAATTAAGAAAGATAAAATTCCTACGGGGGATATTTATATTGCATTTGTACCTGACGAGGAAATTGGTTTAAGGGGAGCAAAGTTACTTGATTTAACGAAATTTAAACCAGATTTTGCTTATACTATCGATTGCTGCGAGTTAGGTGAAGTTGTTTATGAGAATTTTAATGCTGCAGTTGCTAAAGTGAATATTCAAGGAGTGAGTGCACATCCAATGTCAGCCAAAGGTGTATTGGTTAATCCTATTTTAGTCGCACAAGATTTTATTCAGTTGTTTGATCGTAACCAAACGCCAG
The DNA here is from genome assembly GCF_900186835.1 of Pasteurella dagmatis. Classification (NCBI taxonomy): domain Bacteria; kingdom Pseudomonadati; phylum Pseudomonadota; class Gammaproteobacteria; order Pasteurellales; family Pasteurellaceae; genus Pasteurella; species Pasteurella dagmatis. The sequence continues at coordinate 1,412,386 of NZ_LT906448.1, read as the reverse complement.
AATGCACAGAGCATAAAGAGGGATATTGGTGGTTTAATGGATTTTCAGCTAATCAACGAGCAGCAAATGTAAATATTGCGATTAGAGATTTTGATAAAAACAGTTTTGAGCAACGTAAACAATTTATTTTGCATGCGGTAGATAAAATTCAAAAACAATATCCGCGTGCAAAAATTGAATGTGAGATCTCTGATATTTATGGCAATATTGCAAATACATTAACAGAAGATCGACGATCGATTGATTTACTTTTTTCATCCATGAAAGAGGTTAATGTGCAGCCTAAAGTGATACCAATGAGAGGCGGTACTGATGGTGCAGCACTATCTGTAAAAGGGATTACAACACCTAATTATTTTACAGGCGCACATAATTTTCATTCGAATTTTGAGTTTTTACCTATCCCAAGTTTTGTGAAATCTTGCGAGCTCACTTTGCAGATTATGCAAAAAGCTGCGGCTTTATTAAAATAAGTTGGTAATAAAAACATAAAAAAGTGCGGTGAAATTTTAAATTTTTCACCGCACTTTAAGCAAAGATGTAGATGGTTAGAATGTATTACATTGGCTTGGATTGCCACTGTTTAACCCACGTTTGAACCATTGCAAACGCTGTTCTGATGTTCCGTGAGTAAAGCTGTCAGGCACAACATAACCTTGGCTACGTTTTTGTAAACGGTCATCGCCAACGGCTTCGGCTGCATTGAAGGCTTTTTCAATATCACCTGTTTCAAATAAACCCGTTTTTGAGGCTTGGTGTGCCCAAACGCCAGCAAAACAGTCTGCTTGAAGTTCCACTTTGACAGAAAGTTGATTTGCTTGTGCACGGCTTGTTTGCCCTTGTAAGCGGTGAACTTTTGGTAAAATGCCCAATAAGTTTTGGATATGATGTCCTACTTCGTGTGCGATAACGTAAGCAAATGCCGCTTCGCCGTCTGCGCCTAACTTGTGTTTCATATCGCTATAAAAAGAAAGATCTAAATAGACTTTATGATCATTCGGGCAGTAAAACGGCCCCATTGCTGATTGACCTGTACCGCAAGCAGTATGAGTAACGCCATTATAAAGCACCATCACTGGTGGTTGATAACGTTGCTGTTGGCTCGCAAAGTAATTGCCCCAAACAGTTTCTGTGTCGGCAAGAACCACACGAGACAAGCCATTAAGCTCTTGTTCTTCTTGTGAATTTAATGAATTAGATTGTTGTAAACCGAAGTCAGGCGTGCCGACTAAACCGGATAAATCTACCCCATAGTAAGCGCCAATTAATAAGATAATAAAACCTAAAATTCCCGTTTTTTTACCACCACCGAAACCACCGCCTGCCGAGCGGCGATCTTCAACATTTGTACTTTCTCTACGACCACGCCAACGCATAATAATGTCCTATCTATTTTTTAGCATAAATTTGCATTGTAGCGTAGATTGCTCAAAGTGCGGTCAAATTTATGCAATAATTTTCAATTTGTGTAAATATTCGACTTTCTCGGTGGACTTAGAGAATATATTCCGTTATGTTTGGTAAGATTTTCATTAACAACAGAGGAACATATTATGGGTTTATTTGATTTTGTAGGCGAAATCGGTCGTAAACTATTTTCTAAAAAAGAAGATGCAGCAGAAGCAGTAACTAAACACCTTAACGAAGACAACCCAGGTCTTGAAAATGTGGTCGTGAAAGTAGAAGATGGCGTTGCTTTTATTGAAGGCAATGCAGAGTCTGCTAGCGCATTAGAAAAAGCGGTATTAATGGTGGGGAACGTTGAAGGTATCACTTCTGTAAACGTAGATAAAGTTGTGATTAAAAGCGGTGAAAGCTTAGCTGGCGATGATGAGTTCTATGTGATTCAAAAAGGCGACACACTTTGGAAAATTGCTGAAAAAACCTATGGCAATGGTGCAAAATACACTGCGATTGTTGATGCAAACAAAGAAGTTATCAAAGATGCGGATAAAATTTTCCCAGGACAAAAAATTCGTTTACCTAAAGCTCTTTAATTTGCTGTTTAAATAAAAAAAGAGAGGCGTAAATGAATGCCTCTTTTTATTTTAGATTAAAAAATAAACAAATATATTTTTTTATATGGCATTTTCTCGACTGATGTGTTTTATGTCGCTATAATTCTTCGGTTATTTTTAACTTTAATTTTTACTAACGTGTTCGGTGTGTGCATTCGCCGAGTGCAAATTCATTTTGAGGTAACATAATGTCATTTACTATTGAAACAACTCAAGGTCTTGAGCGTCGTGTTCAAATCACCGTTCCATCTGACGCTGTTGAAGGTGCAGTTCGTGAAGAATTAAAACGTGTTGCAAAAACTGCACGTGTTGACGGTTTCCGTAAAGGTAAAGTACCACCACACATTATTGAAAAACGTTTTGGACCATCAGTGCGTCACGATGTATTAGGCGAATTATTACAAAGCAATTTTTTCAATGTAATTATTGAACAAAAAGTAAATCTTGCAGGTCGTCCGTCTTTCGCAGTAGAGCAATTTGAAGTGGGTAAAGATTTAGTATTTACTGCAACTTTTGAAGTCTATCCAGAAGTTGAATTAAAAGGTTTAGATCAAATCAAAGTTGAGAAACCAGTTGTTGAAATCACTGATGCTGACATCGAAAAAATGATCGAAGTATTACGTAAACAGCAAGCAACTTGGGCTGAAAGCACAGATGCTGCAAAAGCAGAAGATCGTGTGGTGATCGACTTTGTAGGTTCTGTTGATGGTGAAGAGTTCGAGGGTGGTAAAGCGGAAGACTTCACATTATTTATGGGTCAAGGTCGTATGATCCCTGGTTTTGAAGAGGGCATTGTTGGTCACAAAGCAGGTGAACAATTTGATATTAACGTTACTTTCCCAGAAGAATATCATGCTGAAAACTTAAAAGGTAAAGCAGCGAAATTTGCGATCAACTTGAAAAAAGTTGAAGTAATGGTTTTACCAGAATTAACAGATGAATTTGTTGCTAAATTTGGCCCAAATACCAAAACTGTAGATGATTTACGTAATGAAATTCGTAAAAATATGCAACGTGAATTGAAAAATGCATTAACTGCAAAAGTAAAAGGTCAAGTTATTGACGGTTTATTAGCGCAAAACGAAATTGAAGTACCTGCATCTGCAGTAGAACAAGAAATTGAAGTATTACGTGGTCAAGCAGCACAACGTTTCGGTGGTAATGCAGAACAAACAGCTCAATTACCACGTGAATTATTCGAAGAACAAGCAAAACGTCGTGTTCAAGTTGGTTTATTATTAGCTGAAGTTATTGCTTCTAATGAATTAAAAGTTGACGATGCTCGTGCTAAAGCAATGATCGAAGAAATCGCATCTGCTTATGAGCAACCTGCTGAAGTTGTTGAATATTACAGCAAAAACAAAGAGTTAATGAATAATATTCGTAATGTGGTCTTAGAAGAGCAGGCTGTGGATGCAGTTCTTGCCAAAGCACAAGTTACAGAAAAAGCAGCTTCTTTCGATGAAGTGATGAATCCACAAGCATAATTCAATTATTGCGTTGAAATTTAGCGCTTATTTAAGTGCGGTCAAAAAAATCCAATTTTGACCGCACTTTTTTATTACTTAGAAATATTCAAGTTAGAAAAATTCTAATTTTCAGGTAGAATAACTGAATTGCTTTAATTTTATTAAATTGGATTGAAAGAGGTAAATATGAGTGTAATTCCTATGGTTGTAGAGCAAACCTCAAGAGGTGAGCGTTCTTATGATATTTATTCACGTTTATTAAAAGAGCGTGTTATTTTCTTGAGTGGTGAAGTAGAAGACCGTATGGCAAATTTAATTGTCGCTCAATTATTATTTTTAGAATCAGAAGATCCAGAAAAAGATATTAATATTTATATTAACTCACCAGGTGGCTCAGTGACTGCGGGTATGGCAATCTATGACACAATGCAATTTATTAAACCTGATATTCGCACGCTTTGTGTTGGGCAAGCTTGCTCAATGGGTGCATTTTTATTAGCGGGTGGTACTGCTGGCAAGCGTATTGCATTACCAAATGCACGTGTGATGATTCATCAACCGTTAGGTGGTTTCCGTGGTCAAGCATCTGATATTCAAATTCACGCTCAAGAAATTTTAAAAATTAAACAAACCTTAAATGAACGTCTGGCTTTCCACACAGGTCAGAGTATTGAACGTATTGAGCGTGATACAGATCGTGATAATTTTATGTCAGCTGAAGAAGCAAAAGCCTATGGTTTAGTAGATGAAGTGTTAGTGAAACGATAAGAATTTAGGATTAAAAATGGAAAAAAACACTGAGTTACATTGCTCTTTCTGTGGTAAAGAACAAAAAGAAGTGAGCAAGTTAATTGCGGGCACTTCCGGTTATATTTGTAATGAATGTATCGAACTTTGCCACGATATGCTGTTATCTGAAGAAGTTTCAGAAACACCAGAAGTGGAGGGGCAAGAAGAACAAAAACTGCCTACACCACACGAAATTCGTGCGCATTTAGATGATTATGTGATTGGTCAAGATTATGCTAAAAAAGTGTTATCGGTTGCAGTTTATAATCATTACAAGCGTTTGCGTTCAGATAAAAAAATTATCGATGTTGAATTAGGTAAAAGTAATATTTTATTAATCGGTCCTACGGGAAGTGGTAAAACGTTACTCGCTGAAACAATGGCACGTATGTTGAATGTGCCTTTCGCAATGGCAGATGCTACCACGTTAACAGAAGCGGGTTATGTAGGAGAAGACGTTGAAAACGTCCTGCAAAAATTAGTACAAAGCTGTGATTACGATGTTGAGCGTGCTGAAAAAGGCATTATCTACATTGATGAGATCGATAAAATTACACGTAAATCTGAAAATCCGTCAATCACACGCGATGTATCAGGTGAAGGTGTACAGCAAGCATTATTAAAATTAATCGAAGGCACTGTGGCATCAATTCCACCACAAGGTGGTCGCAAGCATCCGCAACAAGAAATGTTACGTGTTGATACTTCAAAAATTCTATTTATCTGTGGTGGTGCGTTTGCGGGTTTAGATAAAGTGATTGAAAAACGTGTCCACGTGGGTTCTGGCATTGGGTTCAGTGCGGAAGTGAAAGGTAAACAAGATAAAGCGACATTAAGCCAATTATTCGAGCAAGTTGAGCCTGATGATTTAATGAAGTTTGGTTTAATTCCAGAGTTTATTGGGCGTTTACCCGTAGTTGCACCACTGGCTGAGCTTGATGAAGAAGCTTTAGTCAAAATTTTAACTGAGCCAAAAAATGCGTTGATCAAGCAATATCAAGCGTTGTTTGGGTTAGAAGATGTGGCATTAGAGTTTACGCAAGAAGCATTGATCGCAATGGCGAAAAAAGCATTAGAGCGTAAAACGGGAGCACGTGGATTACGTTCAATTGTTGAAGCGGTACTGCTAGACACAATGTATGATTTACCGTCTTTGGTGAATCTTGAAAAAGTCCTTGTTGAAGAGCGTACAATTACCGAAAAACAAGCACCAACATTGGTGTATAAAGCATAATTCATTCTTGTCATACTAATAAAAAGTGCGGTCATTTTTTACCGCACTTTTTCACTTTCCAACTTGATTTATTATTATTTGCCCTCATATTAGGCAAAATACCCCAATTTTTAACTAAGAGAGAGCGTAATGAGCGCAAAAAAAACACAGCAGCAGACAATTCCAGTTTTACCATTGCGTGATGTCGTTGTATTTCCTTATATGGTAATGCCATTATTCGTTGGTAGACCGAAATCTATTCGCAGCCTCGATGAAGCAATGGAGGCAGGTAAACAACTATTACTAGTTTCACAAAAACAAGCGGATTTAGAAGAGCCAACTATTGATGATGTTTACAGTGTCGGTACTGTTGCTAATATCATTCAATTATTGAAATTGCCAGATGGCACAGTAAAAGTGTTGGTAGAAGGTCAGCAACGCGCAAATATTGAGCATTTAGACGATAACGGTGAGTTTTTCTCAGCAAACATTAGTCTAATCGAAACTGAATTTGGTGATGATAAAGAACTTGAAGTGGTGAAAAAAGCTACGTTGGCTGAGTTTGAAAAATATGCGAAGTTGAATAAAAAAGTACAACCTGATGTACATTCTGCTTTAGAGCGTATCGAAGAATTTGACCGTTTAAGTGACACTCTAGCTGCGCATATGCCGGTAGCGGTTAAGCACAAACAAAAGGTGTTAGAACTTCCACAAGTTGTTGCACGTTTTGAATATTTGCTTGGCTTAATGGAATCTGAAACGGATTTGTTGAAAATTGAAAAGCGTATTCGTGGCCGAGTGAAAGAACAAATGGAAAAAACTCAGCGCGATTATTACTTAAATGAGCAAATTAAGGCAATTCAAAAAGAACTTGGCGAAGGTGACAGCGCAGATGAAATTGAGCAACTTCGTAAAAAAATTGAAGATGCGAGAATGCCGACAGAAGCAAGAGAAAAAGCCGAAGCTGAATTACAAAAATTAAAAATGATGTCCCCAATGTCAGCAGAAGCCACAGTCGTTCGTAGTTACATTGACTGGATGGTACAAGTACCTTGGCATAAACGCACTAAAGTGAAAAAAGACTTAGCGAAAGCACAACAAGTGCTTGATGCAGATCATTACGGTTTAGAGCGTGTGAAAGAGCGCATTTTAGAATATTTAGCGGTACAGACACGTTTAAATCAAATTAAAGGTCCGATTCTATGTTTAGTTGGGCCTCCGGGGGTTGGTAAAACTTCATTAGGTCAATCTATCGCACAAGCAACAGGGCGTAAATATGTGCGTATGGCGTTAGGTGGAGTGCGTGATGAAGCTGAAATCCGTGGTCATCGTAAAACCTATATCGGTGCTTTGCCGGGTAAATTGATTCAAAAAATGGCCAAAGTGGGCGTGAAAAACCCGTTATTCTTGCTTGATGAAATCGACAAAATGAGTTCGGATATGCGTGGAGATCCAGCTTCTGCATTGTTAGAGGTGCTTGATCCTGAACAAAATACCACATTTAACGATCATTATTTAGAAGTGGATTACGATTTATCTGATGTAATGTTCGTGGCAACCTCAAACTCAATGCGTATTCCTGCGCCATTATTAGACCGTATGGAAGTGATTCGTCTCTCTGGTTATACCGAAGATGAAAAACTCAATATTGCGACTCGCCATTTATTAGCAAAACAAATGGAACGCAACGGTTTGAAAGTGGGCGAATTAGTCATTGAAGAAAGTGCCATTTTAGACATTATTCGTTACTACACGCGTGAAGCAGGTGTACGTAGTCTTGAACGTGAAATTTCAAAAATTTGCCGTAAAGCAGTGAAAAACTTATTACTTGATAAGAAATTAAAATCAATCAAAGTAAGCGCGGCTAATTTACAGGAGTTTTTAGGCGTGAAACGTTTTGAGTTTGGGCGTGCTGATACGCAAAATCGTGTGGGTGAAGTCACAGGTCTTGCGTGGACAGAAGTGGGTGGTGATTTACTCACTATCGAAACTGCATCTGTATTAGGTAAAGGGAAACTTACTTATACCGGCTCATTGGGCGATGTAATGAAAGAATCTATTCAAGCAGCAATGACAGTCGTGCGTGCAAGATCGGAAAAATTAGGTATTGCTTCTGACTTCCACGAAAAACGTGATATTCACATTCATGTACCTGAAGGTGCGACACCGAAAGATGGTCCAAGTGCAGGTATTGCTATGTGCACTGCATTAGTGTCTTGCTTGACGGGTAACCCTGTGAAAGCCGATGTGGCAATGACTGGTGAGATTACATTACGTGGTAAAGTGTTGCCGATTGGTGGCTTGAAAGAGAAACTTTTAGCAGCACATCGTGGTGGAATTAAAACAGTGATTATTCCAAAAGAAAATGTGAAGGATTTAGAAGAAATTCCAGATAATGCGAAAAATAACTTAGTGATTCACGCTGTTGAAACTATTGATGAAGTGTTAGCTATCGCATTAGAAAATCCACCAACAGGTGTTGAGTTTGTCAAACTTACTCCTGTAAATGCAGTGAAAACAGCAAGAAAAAGCCGTACAAGTTCACGTAAAAGTGCGGTGAATTAATATGATTTTTTATTCTTAAAGTAAATCCACCTTCTTGAGGGTGGATTTTTCCTTTATTTTGCTTTTCTGTTTTATAACAGCAGTGGGATAACTTGTATTTGGTGAAAGTGTTATTTAATTCGGGAAATTAGTGAATTATTTTAGGCAGTACTTAAGTGATCTTAAGTAATATTTAATCGTAGGAAACGTCTAATTTTCTGGTGGAAAAGAGAACATAAATTCATTTAGTAATTTACTTTCATCCAGTTAATTTTAATAAATTAGGGAAAATCCCTATTTCATTCAAGGAAAGTTAATGAACATTCAACAACTTATCAAAGAAAATCAGCTCGGTTTATTATTCCAACAAGGTTCATTTGGCTTGGAAAAAGAAAGCCAGCGAGTTTATGCTGATGGCTCAGTTGTGACTACAGAACACCCTAAAGCCTTTGGAAATCGTAGTTATCACCCTTATATTCAAACTGACTTTGCTGAAAGCCAATTAGAATTAATTACTCCACCAAATACTAAACTTGAAGATACTTATCGTTGGCTTTCTGCAATTCACGAAGTGGTTCAACGTACTTTACCTGAAAATGAATACATTTTTCCATTAAGTATGCCAGCAGGATTGCCGACAGAAGATAAAATTAAAGTAGCGCAACTCGATAATCCCGAAGATGTCGCATATCGTGAATATTTAGTCAGAGCTTATGGCAAAAATAAGCAAATGGTGAGTGGTATTCATTATAATTTCCAGCTTTCACCAGAATTAGTTCAACGCTTATTTAGCTTACAAAATGAGTACAAAAGTGCGGTGGATTTTCAGAATGATTTATATCTGAAAATGGCGAAAAACTTTTTACGTTATCAATGGATTCTTCTGTATTTGCTTTCTGCAACGCCAACGGTGGAATCTGTGTATTTCAAAGATGGTTCACCATTAAAAGCGGGGCAATTCGTGCGTAGCTTACGTTCAAGTCAATACGGCTATGTAAATGATCCTGAAATTAAAGTGTCCTTTGATAGCGTAGAAAAATACGTTGAAACTCTAGAACATTGGGTTGCAAATGGCAAATTGATTGCTGAGAAAGAATTTTATTCAAATGTGCGTTTACGTGGTGCGAAAAAAGCACGTGAGCTATTACAAAATGGTATTAAATACCTCGAATTCCGTTTATTTGATTTAAACCCATTTGAAATTTACGGTATCAGCTTAAATGATGCGAAATTTATTCACGCATTCGCTTTATTAATGATTTGGATTGAGCAAACGGCAACTCAAGAAGACCTTGAGTTAGGCAAAGCGCGTTTAGCAGAAGTTGCATTTGAGCATCCGTTAGATAAAACAGAATACGCCGTAGAGGGTGAATTAGTTTTATTAGAATTGCTTTCAATGCTTGAGCAAATTGGCGCAGAGGCTGAATTAGTTGAGATTGTGAAAGATAAATTAAGCCAATTCGCAGACCCAAGTAAAACGATTGGAGGTCGTTTAGTTCAAGCAATTGAGCAAGCGGGCAGCTATCAACAATTAGGTGCACAATTAGCACAACAATATAAAGCAAAAGCATTTGAGCGTTTTTATGCTCTATCAGCATTCGACAATATGGAGCTTTCGACTCAAGCCTTGTTGTTCGATTTGATCAAAAAAGGGATTCACACTGAAATCTTAGATGAAAACGATCAATTTCTTTGCTTAAAACACGGTGATCACATTGAATATGTGAAAAATGGCAATATGACTTCGCACGACAGCTATATTTCGCCATTAATTATGGAAAACAAAGTTGTCACCAAAAAAGTCTTACACAAAGCAGGCTTCAACGTGCCACAAAGTGTGGAATTTACTTCCCTTGAGAAAGCAGTGGCAAGCTATGCGTTATTTGAAAACAGAGCCGTGGTGATTAAGCCAAAATCAACGAATTATGGTTTAGGTATCACGATCTTCCAACAAGGCGTACAAAATCGTGATGACTTTGCGAAAGCAGTTGAAATTGCTTTCCGTGAAGACAAAGAAGTGATGGTGGAAGATTATTTAGTGGGAACGGAATATCGTTTCTTCGTACTAGGTGATGAAACCCTTGCCGTATTGTTGCGTGTGCCAGCTAATGTCATTGGTGATGGCGTACATACTGTGGCTGAGCTTGTTACAATGAAAAATAATCATCCATTACGTGGTGACGGCAGCCGCACCCCATTGAAGAAAATTGCTTTAGGTGAAATCGAGCAGTTACAACTGAAAGAACAAGGTTTAACCGTAGATTCTGTGCCAGCCAAAGATCAGCTTGTGCAACTGCGTGCAAATTCGAATATCAGTACGGGCGGTGATTCCATTGATATGACGGATGAAATGCACGAAAGCTATAAACAACTTGCAGTCGGCATTACGAAAGCAATGGGCGCAGCAGTATGTGGTGTGGATTTAATTATCCCAGATCTGAAAAAGCCAGCTGAGCCAAATTTAGCATCGTGGGGTGTGATTGAGGCTAACTTCAATCCAATGATGATGATGCACATTTTCCCTTATGCGGGAAAATCTCGCCGTCTGACCCAAAACGTGATTAAGATGTTATTTCCTGAATTAATATAATGAGAATAAGGCGAGCGTTGAGTTCGCCTTTGTTGCTTTATTTATGCTAAATATTATGAAGGGTATTCACCTAGCAAATTTTCATCAATATTTTTACAATACAAACACTTTTATTTTAACTTTTGAGGTTTAGCTTTGAGCGATTTACTCACCGAAACACTTACTCTTGAACCACAAGATAATGCTCGTTTACAAGCATTGTGTGGCGCGTATGAAGGGAATTTACAACTGATTGAGAAATCATTAAATCTGACTATTTCTCGTCGTAATTTCACCTTTACTATTCAGTCAAATGAGGAAGAAAACAAACCTTATCACGCAAAATTGCTGAAAAGTGCGGTCAAATTAATCCAAGTTTTGTATTTAGAGACTGCACCAGTGCGTGGACAAATTAAGGAATTAGATTTGGAAGATGTACATATTGCGATTCAAGAAAGTCGCATTTTAGTACAAGAAAATGATGACGAGCGTGAAGAAAGCAAAGTGTACGAATCTTCAATTAAAACCAAACGTGGATTGATTAAACCTCGCGGGCCAAATCAAGTCCAATATTTACACAATATTTTCCGTCACGATATTAGTTTTGGGATTGGTCCTGCTGGAACGGGGAAAACTTTTTTGGCAGTTGCAGCAGCAGTTGAAGCTCTAGAAAAGCAAGAAGTTCGTCGTATTTTACTTACTCGCCCAGCTGTTGAGGCTGGTGAAAAATTGGGTTTCTTGCCGGGTGATTTAGGGCAGAAAATCGAGCCATATTTACGACCGCTTTATGATGCACTATTTGAAATGTTAGGTTTTGAGCGTGTGCAAAAGTTAATGGAACGTAATGTTATTGAAATTGCACCTTTAGCCTATATGCGTGGCCGTACATTGAATGACAGTTTTATTATTCTAGATGAAAGCCAAAATACTACTGTTGAGCAAATGAAAATGTTCCTAACGCGTATTGGTTTTAACTCGAAAGCAGTGATTACAGGTGATATTACCCAAATTGATTTGCCACGCAGCCAAAAATCAGGCTTACGCCACGCTATTGAAGTATTAGAAAACGTGCCTGAACTGAGCTTTAATTATTTTGAAAGCAAAGACATCGTACGCCATCCGGTGGTGGCAAAAGTAGTACAGGCTTACGATGCGTGGGAAGCTCAAGATGAGGTTCGTCGTGCCGCTATAGCTGAACAACGTCGTCAAGAACGTATCGAAAAAGAGCGGTCAGAAAATTTACAAAATGAGAATGAATAAATGAAGCAAGTGATTATTGATTTACAAATTGCTACTGAAAATACAGAAAATCTTCCAACAGAAGCTCAAATCCAAGAATGGGCAAATCGTGCGGTGCAACCTGAATTATCGGACGTTGAAATGACAGTGCGTATCGTCGATGAAGCAGAAAGCCACGACTTAAATTTCACTTATCGTGGTAAAGATAAACCAACTAATGTGTTGTCATTCCCTTTTGAGTGTCCTGATGAAGTGGAGCTTGGTTTGCTAGGCGATTTAGTTATTTGTCGACAAGTGGTAGAAAAAGAAGCAGAAGAACAAGGTAAACCGTTGATGGCACATTGGGCGCATATGGTCGTACACGGTAGTTTGCATTTGCTTGGCTACGATCATATTGAAGATGATGAAGCAGAAGAAATGGAAAACCTAGAAACAGAAATTATGCAGTCATTAGGTTTTGAAGATCCTTATTTAAGCGAAAAATGTGCTTAATTGAAGGAAAAACAACCGCACTTTTTAAACTATTTTTTTGGTTGTGGTCTAAGAAGTCTCATTTTTTCGAAAGAGAGAACTGGAGTCCAGTAGGTGCATATTTATTACAGCAGAAAAATAGGAAGAAATAATGTTTAAAAAATTAATTGTGATGTTATCTATTATGAGCCTAAGTGCTTGTGTGGCTTATTACCCTCATACTCGATATGAAAAAGATGAACCTGTTTATCGGCCAAGTTACGACCCACCTTTTGAGCCAAAATTAGATCGCAAACATCAGCAAGAATATCCATTCGGCACTAGCCGTTATTATAAAATCTCAACGGATCAAATGAACCGTTTTATTTTTGCAAAAAATAATGTGGAATATTGCTTATTGCCAGAATTAGGTCAGCAACCTGATGAACGTTTAACAGCGTTAGAAAAGCAATTGATGAAAGAAATGATCCACGAACAATTAGAAAAAATCGTCGGTAAATCATTAGCGAGAACTATTTATGGTGATCCTAAAGCTTATCGTTATTTTCAGTTCAAATATGATCAGTTAAAACACGACATTACTAATATTCGTGAATCAGAATGTCGTAATTTGAAAGAAAGCTATAACAAGCGCTTTAAAGAAAGTAAACATCAATATGGTTTAGATGAACAATCTAGAAATCCAATTGAACGCCATATTCAACAACAGCAGTCTATTGAAGAACAAATTCGTCATCAGCAAGAATCGATAGAAAGAAAGATAAGAGATCAACAAGAGGCTATCGAACGTAAAATTAGTGGTCAGCAAGAGCCTATTTATAGGCAGAAAAAAGGGGTAAGTATTGATTGGGAACACCCGTTGGACCGTTGGTAAATTTCAATAACTGATATAATGAAGCAAGATAATAAACAGCGAAATCTACAATTTTGGGTAGGTGACGATAGTAAATTATCGCACCAACTCGCGACATTACCCCAAACAAAAAGTGCGGTATGGATTGGTAACAATTTACCGCCTTTTTTGTCTTTTCCTTTTTTCCCTTTTAATAAAGCCAAAAATCTTTTAGGACAAGAGTTTGTTCTCATTATTTATGATACCCGAGAAGGGTTAAACCTTGATGTGTTAGCCATTGCCAGTGGCGCATTACAACAAGGCGGAACGCTTATTGTGTTGTTGAATCAGTGGAGTGAATTAACACAATGGAAAGATCCTGATTCTTTGCGTTGGTCGGGAGAAAATCAACCGATTTTAACACCGCACTTTATTCATTATTTTCAACAAAAAGTACAAGAATACGGTTTCCCGATTTGCCATACTGATTTTCCACAAATTATGCAGCCAACTTACATAGAAAGTGCGCTAGATTTTCAGCAGAAACCTACAACCGAACAAAGCCAGTTGCTCGAAAAGCTCAATGATGCGACCGCAGATGTGTTGATTGTGACGGCTAAACGTGGACGTGGAAAATCCGCATTAGCTGGCTTTTGGGCAAAGCAGTTAACGCAGCACAATGAATCCTTGATTCTCACTGCACCGAATAAAAGTGCGGTCAATATTTTGCAAGATTTTGCAGAGGTTGAACTGGATTTTATGTCGCCTGATTTACTTTGCGAACAAATTGCACAAGATCCTAATCAGTTTGCAGATACATGGTTGCTGATTGATGAAGCGGCGATGATCCCGCTCACGTTGTTAGAACAGCTCACTTCCGCTTTCAAGCGTATTCTTTGCACCACAACCATTCAAAGCTATGAAGGCACCGGGCGTGGTTTTTTACTCAAATTTTTAGCAAATTTGCACCGCACTTTTGTGCATTTTGAGCTTCATCAGCCACTTCGTTGGCAAGCTAACGATAAGTTAGAAGCCTTTATTGACGAGCTTTTAATGCTCGATGCAGAAGACGCTTTTTTACAGCAAAATGATCTGCTAGGTGCTATCCAAATTCAATCTTATTTACAGAGTGAGCTTGTAGAGAAACACAACGTCACCGAATTTTATGGCTTACTCACCTTAGCACATTATCGAACTTCGCCTCTTGATTTACGCCGTTTATTTGATGCACCGAAACAACAATTTTATCTCGCCGAAACAGAATCTGATTTAGTGGGGGGCGTATGGCTGGTGGAAGAAGGAAATATGCAGTCCGACTCTCTCATTTTGGATATTGCACGTGGTGTTCGTCGTCCAAGAGGGAATTTGGTTGCACAAGCCCTTTGTTATCAAGGTAATTTACAGCAGGCTTGTCGTTTATCTTCGTTGAGGATTTCTCGCATTGCGCTTTATCCCGCTTGGCAAAAGTTGGGTATAGGGCAACAGCTTATTGAAAAAATCAGTCAGGAAGCCGATGTGGATTTTCTTTCCGTCAGTTTTGGTTACACTAAGCAACTGGCTCAATTTTGGCAAAAATGTGGTTTTGATGTAGTCCATTTAGGCGAACACAAAGAAGCGAGTAGTGGTTGTTATTCAGTCATTGCGATAAAACCATTGACTGAACAAGGACAACTACTCTGTCAGGAAGCCAAAAAGCAATTTGAGAGAAACCTCTCTTTTTCACTACATTCACTGGCAAATCAGTTTTCTGCAATCGTCGACTGGACATTAGTAGAACAAGATCTTCAATTATTAGAGTTTTTTGCTAACTTTCATGGTTCGTTAGCAGGAACAATAGCATCAATTCAACGTTTAATGAAAGTCTCAGATAGTCAGGATTGCCCAACATTAACAGCTTTTTTGAATAAACAAACAAAAGTGATGGCAGATCTAGGGGGAAAGAAAAATTGGTTAAAAATCTGTCGTAAAGAGGTCAAGAAAATGTTGCAAAATCATACGATCGTTTTATGATAATCAAATTAGCGTGAAGAGGAGAAAACCAATATGACAGAGAAAAAAAAAGGATTCTTACGCAAAGTGTGGGATGGCTATAGCCAATTTTGTAAAGATATAGGGGTAGAAAAGGGTGGTGGTAGAGGTTGTTGCTGTGTACCAGTCGTGAAATTTGATGAGAACTGGACTGAAGAAGAGAAAGCAGCGATGAAAGCTCAAAAAGAGAAAGCAGGAAAGCCACAAAAATAATAAATGAAAAGCCAAGTAAATAACTTGGCTTTTTTACTGGATTTTTATACAGACTTTCATTGGAAATACAGGAAGATTTAGGCTAAACTATCGCTCATCTTTTATTTTTATCTAACAACACACCGCAGTTATGACAACCAAATATTTCGATTTAGCCATTCCGACAGAAGCCAATGATCATAAAATTTTAGGCAATGTATTAGCCGGCGCAGATGCGTTAGCGATTAACGAAATTGCCAGCCAATATTCAGGGCTGACGGTGGTCTTAACTGCAGATACACGAAGTGCGGTGCGTTTAGAAAAAGTTTTATCGCAATTCAGCCAACATCCAATTACATTTTTCCCCGATTGGGAAACTTTACCTTATGATGCCTTTTCTCCTCATCAAGAAATTATTTCCTATCGTTTAAGTGCGTTATTTCAATTACAGCATCGTCAAAAAGGAATTTTGATTTTACCAATTAGCACCTTAATGCAACGTTTATGTCCACCGGAATTTTTACAACATAATGTGCTGTTAATTAAAAAAGGTGATCGATTACAAATTAATAAAATACGTTTACAACTGGAAAGTGCTGGCTATCGTGCTGTGGAGCAAGTGCTTGAACACGGCGAATACGCAGTGCGTGGTGCGTTGTTGGATCTTTTCCCGATGGGAAGTGCGGTGCCTTTTCGCTTAGATTTTTTTGATGATGAAATTGATACCATTCGCACATTTGATGTGGATACACAGCGCACATTAGAAGAAATCAAAGAAATTAATTTATTGCCGGCTCACGAGTTTCCGACCGATGAAAAAGGCATTGAATTTTTCCGTTCCCAATTCCGAGAAACCTTTGGCGAGATTCGTCGTGATCCTGAACATATTTACCAACAAGTTAGCAAAGGCACATTAATTTCCGGTATTGAATATTGGCAGCCACTCTTCTTCGAGCAAATGGCAACGCTGTTTGCGTATTTACCGAAAAATAGTTTATGGATTGATATAGGCGATATTCAAGCACAAGGCGAACGTTTTTACCAAGATGCACAGCAACGCTACGAAAGCCGTAAAGTCGATCCGATGCGACCTTTGTTAGCACCAGAACGTTTATGGTTACGTATTGATGAAATTAATCGTGAATTAAAACGTTACCCGAGAATCAGCTTTAACGCAGAAAAAGTGCGTTCTTCAGTGCGTCAGAAAAATTTAGCCGTACAAGCATTACCTGAGCTGACGATTCAATCACAACAAAAAGAACCGTTAAAATTATTACGTCAATTTACTGAACAATTTAAAGGCAATGTTGTTTTCTCTGTGGAGAGTGAAGGACGTCGTGAAACCTTACGTGACTTACTTTCACCATTGAAAATAATGGCGACAAAAATCACCGCACTTTCACAGGTAAAAGATAAATTTAGCTTGTTGATTAGTGGCTTAGAGAACGGCTTTATTGTCGAACAAGATCAGCCCGTAGCCCTCATTACTGAAACAGAATTATTGGGCGAACGTGTTCAGCAACGTAGCCGAGATAAGCGAAAATCTGTTAATCCTGACACTTTAATTCGTAACCTTGCAGAATTAAAAATAGGTCAACCTGTAGTGCATTTAGAACACGGTGTGGGACGTTATGCGGGATTAGTCACGCTCGAAAACGGTGGCATTACCGCAGAATATTTGCTGTTAAATTATGCTAATGAATCCAAACTTTATGTGCCAGTGTCCTCTTTGCATTTGATCAGCCGTTATGTGGGCGGTTCAGATGAAACTGCGCCATTGCACAAATTGGGTAGTGATGCATGGGTAAAAGCACGTCATAAAGCGGCAGAAAAAATTCGCGATGTCGCAGCAGAATTGTTAGATGTCTATGCACAACGTGAGGCACAAAAAGGTTTTGCCTTTAATTATGATCGTGAAGAGTTTCAGCAATTTGCCGCCACTTTCCCATTTGAAGAAACTATCGATCAGGAAATGGCAATTAATGCAGTGATTTCGGATATGTGCCAGCCAAAAGCAATGGATCGTTTGGTGTGTGGTGATGTGGGCTTTGGAAAAACAGAAGTGGCGATGCGTGCAGCATTTTTAGCGGTAATGAATCATAAACAAGTCGCTGTGTTAGTGCCAACAACCTTGCTTGCGCAACAGCATTATGAAAACTTTAAAGATCGTTTTGCGAATTTGCCAGTAAACGTGGAAGTGCTCTCACGATTTAAAACCACCAAAGAGCAAAAACAAGTGATACAAAACTTGGAGGAAGGCAAAGTGGATATTCTGATTGGTACGCATAAATTAATCCAATCTGATGTGCAGTTTCACGATCTGGGTTTATTGATTATTGATGAGGAACACCGCTTTGGCGTGCGCCAAAAAGAACGTATTAAACAGCTACGTGCCAATATTGATATTCTGACTTTAACAGCAACGCCAATTCCTCGAACCTTGAATATGGCAATGCACGGCATTCGTGATCTTTCGATCATTTCTACCCCACCAGCGCGTCGTTTAACCATTAAAACCTTTGTGAAACAAGCGGATGATTTAGTGATTCGTGAGGCGATCTTGCGTGAAATCTTGCGTGGAGGACAGGTTTACTATTTGCATAATGATGTGGCAAGTATTGAAAATTGTGCAGAAAAACTGACCGCACTTGTACCAGAAGCACGCATTACAGTGGGGCATGGGCAAATGCGTGAGCGTGAACTCGAACGTGTAATGTCAGATTTTTATCACCAGCGTTTTAATGTATTAGTCTGTTCAACTATCATTGAAACAGGGATCGATGTACCAACCGCGAATACGATCATTATCGAGCGTGCGGATAACTTTGGTTTGGCACAGTTGCATCAGTTGCGTGGACGTGTTGGCCGTTCACATCACCAAGCATACGCCTATTTGTTAACGCCACCGCCAAAAACCATGACAAAAGATGCACAAAAACGCCTTGAGGCGTTGGAAAGCTTAGATAATTTAGGTGCTGGCTTTATTCTTGCGACTCATGATTTGGAAATTCGTGGTGCAGGTGAATTATTGGGTTCAGAACAAAGCGGACAAATTGAGTCGGTGGGTTTCTCGCTGTATATGGATTTATTAGAAAGTGCAGTGAATGCCTTAAAAGCAGGGCGTGAGCCATCTTTAGATGAGTTAACGCAACAGCAAGTGGAAATTGATTTACGTCTGCCAGCCTTGCTACCAGAAGATTATTTAGGCGATGTGAATATGCGTTTGTCTTTCTATAAACGTATTGCAGGGGCTGAAAATAAAAATGCGTTAGATGAGTTAAAAGTGGAATTAATCGACCGTTTTGGTTCGTTGCCTGAAGCAACTCGTAATTTATTCCAAATTGCTGAACTGCGCCAAATGGCAAAAACTGTTCAGATTCAGAAAATCGATGGCAATGCGCAAGGCGGTTTCATTGAATTTTCACCAAATGCTGAATTAGACCCAATGAAATTCTTACAACTAATCCAAACAGAGCCAACAGTTTACCGTTTCGATGGCCCGACTAAATTTAGATTTAATAAAGCCTTCACGAGCCATAAAGAGCGGTTGGATTTTGTTGAGAATTTAATAAATCAGATCAAAGATTAAGTTGAGAAAGGCTTAAGTAAAAGTGCGGTTAAAATTGCTAATGTTTTAGAGAAAATCACACAATTTTAACCGCACTTTTTATGTATTATTAAGTCCGCTGTTTGCGCTTATGTTTAAAGACTAAATATTCTTCTAAAGTTTCAATCGCATTCAAACATTTATCGCGGCGAAGTTGGTTAAAGGCAATGCGTTGCGCTAACTGGTATTGCTGATTAGGGTCAGTACACTTTAACTGCCGGTCTTGATAATCAGTGATTTTCTGATTGAGTGCGTTTAATGCTTCGTAATATTTTGCTAAACGCTCACGCGGTGGAAGACGGTGAATGTCTTGTTTGTTTTGTGGTGTAAATGTGGTGGTTTGTTGGTTTTTCTTAAGAAGTAGGCTATCAGAAATCGCTGTACACTGAGACAGAAATTTTTCTACAAGAAAACGGCAAAGCTCCAGATCTTGTTCATCGATCTTGTCTAATTGCGTTAAAGTCTGTTTTATTTCATTAAAATAAAAAGTATAGGTTTGATAGTGCTCACTAAATAAATGCGCTTCAAGTTTGTAGGTAAGGCGTTGATCTTTTTTAGCACCAACTTGTTGGTAAAGTTGATCCACTTTTTGAGAGAGTTGTGCAATTAGTTCTGTCTTTGTCATCGCCTTACCTTGAGAAAAAGAATCCTCCCGAACGGGAGGATTTTTTATTAGAGATACATTGCAGCTAACCAGCCGAAGATGATGAGCGGAATGTTGTAGTGAATAAAGGTTGGTACTACTGAATCCCAAATGTGATCGTGTTTACCATCAGCATTGAGACCCGATGTTGGTCCTAATGTTGAGTCTGAAGCTGGTGAACCAGCATCACCTAATGCTGCAGATACACCGATAATTGATACAGTTGCAAGTGGTGAGAAACCTAATGACAAGCAAAGTGGCACATAAATTGAAGTAATGATTGGTACAGTTGAGAATGATGACCCGATACCCATTGTGATAAATAAGCCCACTAATAGCATCAGGAACGCTGCGATACCTTTGCTATCAGCACCTAAGCCTTGACTGAATGTTTCTACTAATACAGTTACACCACCTGTTGTATTAATTACATTCGCAAAACCTGATGCCGCAATCATCACAAAGCCAATCATCGCCATTAAACGTAAACCTTGTTGGAAAATATCGTTGCTTTCTTTTAATTTGAAAATACCACAAACTGCGAATATAACTAGACCAGCTAAACCGCCAATAATGGTTGAGCTAGTGAATAATTGCAATGCAAACGTGACGACGATTGCAACTAAACTTGCACCAATGTGGAATGGTCTGATATTTGCAATATGCGCTTCGATATCAGCAGTGCTAATTTCTGCGTGAGTAACGGCATATTCTCTTGGTTTACGATAACTGATAAATACAGCAGTTAATAAACCTAAAATCATCCCAATAACTGGTACAGCCATTGCGAGTGATACTTCCGCTACAGAGGTTTGTAAGCCTAAAGTTGCACCAGCTTGGTTGATGTTTTTCACAAGTACACTTTCAATAAAAATTTTACCGAAGCCTACTGGTAATAGCATATATGTAGCAGTTAAACCAAAAGTTAACACACAAGCTACTGCACGGCGGTCAAGCTTTAATTTGTTGAAGATCGCTAAAAGTGGTGGAATTACGATTGGAATAAATGCGATATGTACTGGTAATAAGTTTTGTGAGGAAATCGCAAATAAAGTCAAAATTCCTAGGATAAAATATTTAAAACCAGCCATTGAACGTGTCGTTGGCGTGTTTCCTAAGCGTTTAATCACTTTATAAGCTAATAAATCAGTAATACCTGATTTTGAAATTGCCACAGCGAATGCACCTAAAATTGCATAGTTCATTGCAACTTCAGCACCACCGCCTAGGCCATTGGTAAAGGTTTTAATTGTTTCGCTGATTCCAAGATCGCCCGTTAAACCTGCAACTAAAGCCGAAATTACAAGTGCAATGACCACATTAATACGTAATAGGCTTAAAGCAAGTAAAACAACAATGGAAATCACAACTGGATTTGATAATAACATTGTGTTTATCCCTAGGTTATTTTTAGAAAGAATTTCTAAATGTACTAAAAAAAAATAATTTGTCTATAACATTTGCATAAAAAATCGCAAATTTGCTTTTTCTTATGCAATGTTAAGTCGATTCTAGCTTGATCTTATTCACTTCTTTGGTGAGGAAAGCCACCAAGTGATTTTAAGTGATTGACCATATAACAGAATAATTCTGTGGTGCGTTCGGTATCATAAAGTGCGGAATGCGCTTGTTTGCCATCAAATGGGATTTTGGCGACTTGGCAAGCTTTCACTAACACTGTTTGCCCAAGCATAAATCCACTTAAAGTTGCTGTATCAAACATTCCAAAAGGGTGGAATGGATTGCGTTTTACCCCAGTGCGTTCAGCAGCAGCCATAATAAAACTTTGATCGAATACGGCATTATGCGCCACGATAATTGAGCGTTGGCAATCTGCATCTTTTTGACCTTTGCGAACCATTCTAAATAATTCAGTGATGGCGTGAGTTTCACTTACCGCCCCCCGCAATGGATTATGAATATCAATACCGTTAAATTGCAATGATTCGGGATTGATATTAGCGCCTTCAAAGGGTTCAATATGAAAGTGGCATTTTTGATCAGGCTGGAGGAGGCCGTTGTCGTCCATTTTTACGGTGATCGCAGCTAGTTCTAATAATGCATCAGTCTTTGCATTAAATCCCGCCGTTTCAACATCAATAATTACAGGAAAATAACCACGAAAGCGATTTTTTAATAAATTAGGATTGTTTGAGTCGTTTGGGCTGCTTGTTTGAAGTTCTGTCACATTTTTATCCTATTTCGAAACAAATAGCGTGGACAACGCCACGCTATTTAAAATTTTTTGAAAATTGACCGCACTTTTTAATTGCCAAGTCCTGATTGTGCGTGTTTATTTTCAATAAATTCAATTTTATAGCCATCAGGGTCTTCAACAAATGCAATAACCGTTTTACCGCCTTTTACTGGACCTGGCTCACGTGTTATTTTGCCACCCGCTTTGCGAACTGTTTCACAGGTAGTATAAATATCATCTACACCAATGGCGATATGGCCATATGCGGTACCTAATTCATATTCGGTGATGCCCCAATTATAGGTTAATTCTAATACAGAGGCTTTGTCTTCATCATCGTAACCTAAGAAAGCAAGTGTATATTTATATTCTTCATTTTCGCTTGTACGTAATAAACGCATACCTAACACGTCTTGATAGAACTTTATTGAGCGAGTTAAATCAGTGACACGTAACATAGTATGTAGAATTCGCATAAGTGACTCCTAGGGTTACAGTGAATGAGTTAAAATATATGTAAAGTATTTGTCAGAATCGATTGAGATTATGCCATAATCAATGCGAAAAATCATCAATTTATCAAGAGGAAGGAAAACATATGCAAAAAAATACATTGTTTAATTTATCTTGGCAGGGGTATTTGACACTGTTAGTTGCATTGCTAAGCGCTGGTTTTTTTGCAAGTGGTGTTATTACTTGGATCGCAGCGAATTGGGATTATTTTTCTAAATTTCAAAAACTTTATGGTGTACACTCACTATTTTTAATTACTATTGTCTTAAATTTGTTTTTTTATTACCGAGAATCTAAGTTCCACAATGATACTTCATTTCTATCTTTGATTTTTTCTTTCTTGTCACTGGTTTTTCTTGGTGGATTATTTGCACTAATTGGGCAAACGTACCAAACGGGGGCTGATGTTTGGGAGCTGTTTGCTATTTGGTCAGCTTGTCAAATTCCATTTTTGATTTTATTCCCGAATATCGGTAGCGCATTACTATTTGCCACCACAGCCAATACAACATTAGTGTTGAGTGAACATATGAATGGGGAAATACTAGACCTATTGTTAATTGGATTAAATCTCATTTTATTAGTGCTATATGAGTTTTTTGGTGCAAATTTAAAAGATCTTAGCTGGCGAGTACTACCAAAGCTGCTTTTAATCAGTTTAGTGTCTGTGTTTATTTGGCTCGTGTTGGATTATGCTATTCTCTCTTGGTTTATTTGTGCAGGCTTAATTTACTATTATAAAGAACGTCGATTTGATTTTCTTAATTTGGTTATTCTATTTACTTACCTCGTCATTAGTATCAATACTAGATTTTTATGGGAATTAGGAGATGTTTCGGGACTTTTCTTAGTAACAGTAAGCGCCTTTGCATCAACGATTGGTGGGATAATGATTTTAACTAAGTGGTTTAAAAAGCATAATCCGTCAGCCAAAAAAATAACATGGCATATTTACCCACTCTTTATTTTTTTAATGTTGTTCTGTACTGTGCTATTTTTAGCAATGGTTGTATTTGCATTTGAAATACTCGACAACAAACACGATTTCATTTACCTCAGTTTATTTATACTAGCCATTGCGGCGATAATGCATTTCAGCTCAAAAGACAGAAATGATTTATTTGAAATTGCTATTGATATTCTAAGTGCAGTTGGGATTATCATTTATTTTGTTTTCTTTTTATTTGAATTTTATTTAACCACTTATTTCCTACTGATGTTAGTGCTTTATGCTATTTTTTATTTCTTACGACCATCAGTTTGGCTACGTTTTTTAATTAGTGTTTTATTCCTTATCGGGATGTTGTTTTACATTCGATATTTTGAAGGGATTGTATATATCGAAGAACAATATCTCCCAACTCAGCTTCTATTTTCTACACCACTTTGGATGATGTTATTTGGCTTAGGTTTATATTATTACTGTGTAGTACGTACGGAAAATGTGCTAAGCCATTTGTTGTTACCTGCTGTTTGGGCAATGTTATTAGTAGGGCTATCGCTACCTATCATTGAAATATTCCGTTCAACGATGATGTTTGAACCTGTTCCAGAATTGCCGAAAATCGATGGTTTGGGGGATTGGTTTAATGTGATTACTATGCAATTTTTTACGGAGTTTAATCAGGAAAATTGGTTATTGAAAATCCTGACATTGCTCCTTTCAATTCTGCCAATAATTTTCTTTATTTTGTTAAGTCAGCGTTTTGAACTCAATAAAACCACTCAAGTGTTGTTATTTGTAGTGATTGGCTTATTGTGTTTAGGTTTTATTTCAGCAAATGCTACATTAAGCTGCTTTGCCTTATTGTTATTAGCTTATTTGAGTGCCAGTCGTATTTTGTTTGCGGTGGCGACTTTGGGCATCATTGTCAATCTAGCTGCATATTATTATTGGCTCGGTGTGCCATTGTTACATAAAGCTTTTTTATTAATGCTCCTTGGTGTTATTTGGGGAGTGTTTATCTTTATTTTGTTACGTCAACGTCAAGATAATGAGCTGAATACCGTTGAAAGTGCGGTACAAAATAGAAAAGTTTTCCTTGTGAAAATTACCTTAACCTCCATCGTAGCACTTGCAATCAGCTTCGCTGCACAAAATAAAGTGCACACTTATGAAGATGTATTAAACACTGGTGAGCCAATTATTTTAAAAACTGCACCACTTGATCCTCGTTCATTAATGCAAGGTGATTATATGACCTTGAATTATGAAATTTTGGGTGATGTTTCCAATGAGATAGAGTTATTTCAAACAGAAAATACGGAAGATAGTGAAATATCAGGAATATTAGATGAGAAAAAATATTTTATCTATGCATTACTTAAACGTGATGAATTGGGGGTATCCACTTTATGCCGTTTAGAAATAGATAAACCAACGAATTTTGATGGTTGCACGCCAAATATTTATTTGCCAATTAAGGTTTCGCATTGGTGGCCTGGTTTACCAAGCCAAGATTATTTCTTTGCAGAAGGCAAAGGGGAGTATTTTGCGCAAGCAGAATATGCAGAATATCGATTCAAAAATGGTACTGCCTTATTGTACCGTTTATTGGATAAAAATCTCAAAGTACTATAAGAAGAACAAGATAAATAAAATGGCACGGATATTTATCTGTGCCATTTTTGTATTTTTAATTACGGATTAGCAAGCTTGTTTACCGAATTCATCTTTGCGTAAGATTTGGCGAACGCTTTCATCAAATTGTGCTAATACTTTATCTGCATCTTGTGGATCTTTACCTTTCGCATCTAAGTAGAATTTGATTTTCGGCTCTGTACCTGATGGACGAGCGATTAAGCGGCTGCCATTTTCAAGTACGAAAACTAAAATATCACTTTGGCGATCCGTTTTAGTGTGATCTAAGAATTGAGCTACTTTAAAACCACCAATTTCGCTTGGTGGATTGTTGCGAAGTGCGGTCATTAATTTACCGATTTCAGATAAATCATCAACGCGAATTGAGATTTGTCCACTCACATATGCACCGAATTCTTTAGTAAATTCATCTGCGTAATCTGCTAATGTTTTACCTTGTTTTTTCAAGTTACGTACCAAATCTAAGAACACTATTGCAGCAGAGATACCATCTTTATCACGCACTTTGTCTGGGTCAACTAAGTAGCCTAATGCCTCTTCAAAACCGAATAATAAACCATCAACTTTACCAATATATTTGAATCCTGTTAATGTTTCTTCTGATTCAAAACCATATTTTTTTGCAATTTCAGCCAGTGCCGGTGAAGATACTAGCGAGCAAGCTAACACACCTTTTTGACCTTGTGCGTGGTATTGTTTTGCTAGGTACCAACCTAAGAAGCAACCAACCACATTACCGTGCAAGCCTTTCCAATTGCCTTCTGTGTCTGGCACTGCAACGGCTAAACGGTCAGCATCTGGGTCATTTGCAATGATAAATTCTGCATTTTTCTCTTTTGCTAATTTAATTGCTAAGTCTAATGCACCTTTTTCTTCAGGGTTAGGGAAATTTACCGTTGGGAATGTGCCGTCAGGCCATACTTGTTCTGCTACTACGCTTGGTTGCGGTAAACCTGCTTTTGCTAAAGTTTTACTTAATACTTCGTAGCCCACACCGTGCATTGCAGTATATACGTAGTTAATATCTGTTTGTGGTTCTTTCGCAAGTGATGCTGTTTTTGCAATGTATGCATCAACCACTTCGTCATTTAATACAACAAAATCTTGACTACGTGGTAAATTTTTAATTGAACCAGCAGCAACTTTATCAATTAGTTTCGCAATATCTTGGTCTGCTGGTGAAACAATTTGACCACCGCCATTTGCTTTACCTAAATAAACTTTATAACCATTGTCTTCCGGTGGGTTATGGCTTGCAGTAACCATTACACCAGCGGTAGTATCAAAATATTTAATTGCGTATGCAAGTACTGGAGTCGGCAATTTACGTGGTAATAAATAAGCTTTGATACCTGCACCAGCCATAATTTCTGCAGTATCACGTGCAAATACATCTGAATTTTTACGACCGTCATAACCAATTACGATAGAAGGTTCTTTGTCGTAGCCTTTTAAATACTCTGCTAAACCACCAGCTGCTTGAGCAACAAGCACTCGATTCATCCCCATAGATCCTGCTTGTAAACGACCGCGTAAACCGGCGGTACCAAACTGTAAACGACCATCAAAACGACCAGTTAATTCTGCTTGTGCTTTTTCATCACCAGACTGAGCTGCTGAAATTAGTTGCTCTAATTCTGCACGAGTTTCAGCATCAGGGTCTTGTGCTAGCCAGTTTTGAGCGAGAGTGAAAATAGTCATAAATTCTCCTTAATTTTTAAT
This sequence comes from Pasteurella dagmatis, assembly GCF_900186835.1. Taxonomy (NCBI): domain Bacteria; kingdom Pseudomonadati; phylum Pseudomonadota; class Gammaproteobacteria; order Pasteurellales; family Pasteurellaceae; genus Pasteurella; species Pasteurella dagmatis. The sequence continues at coordinate 1,385,738 of NZ_LT906448.1, read as the reverse complement.
AAAATTATGCCGCGTGTAATACTGTTAGACTAGCTCAAAAATGGAAGAATGAAAATGACTAAACTCAAATTATTTGAGCTTAGTCACTTTGTAAACGATTGCTTTTAAGATTTGTTTTGAATATGAAAGGATTGAATGGTTTTATCTGATTATAAAATCAGTGCAGCTCCCCATTTTATGATGTCGAAGAAAAACTTATTTTGACCTGTTGCTACACCGTCAGGATTTGATTTGTCTTTGTTCTGATTTTCTTCCGCCATTCCGCTTTTATATTGCCCTTTGACAACTGCAAGATCGTCACGTGCTTGCTTACGTAAAATCTCACACTGCTCTTCTTTTAATGGTGAAACCTCTTTTGTTTTAAAGCGTTTATATTGATGCGTAGCATAACCCATTGATTTTTCATCAGATTGGATCATTTTGACATATTCATCACCAATAATCTCTTCTAAAGGATAAAAGAACACATATTGTGAATGAATGTAGGCATCTTCTTTTGAAAAATGTTCACGTTGAATACGAGTGAGATTTGGATAAATACATTGCTCTACTTGCACACTCGCCACAGCCCAACGTTGAGCATCTTTGTCTAGCAATTCATAGTCTAAATTGGCAAATTCTGCCGGAAATGTGTTTGGTTTTTCCGTTGATAAACAGCCACTCAAAAAAAGAAAGATGGCGGTAACAAAGAATTTCTTTAACATAACAAACCTTGTTTAAATTATAAAAAAATCGGCTCGGATTCTAACAATAATGAGAACTTTTAGAAAGCGTATCCTCGTTTAAAAACACAAAAGTGCGGTCATTTTTTGCAAAGTTTTGAATTGAAAGTTAGGCTTTAAGGTTGGTTAAAGCCCGTATTCGTTTTATTCAATTTTTAAACATTGTTGGTGATGGGAAATTAACGTTGAACGGTGACCAACACTAATCATTGTCATTTGTGGTAACTCTTGTTTCAGTAGGCGATACATTGCGTCTTCTAAACCTTCGTCCATACTGGCTGTAGCTTCATCTAAATAAGCTACAATGGGTTTATGAATTAAAATGCGTGCGAAAGACAGACGCTGTTGTTCGCCTAATGACAGCACACGTGTCCAATCATTTTCTTGCTCTAGTTTATCTGAGAGGTGACCTAACTGCACTTTTTGTAAAATTTCTGCCGCACTTTGGCTGTCAATGTTGTTTGGTGCAAGATCAGGGTAGTAGAGCGCATCAATCAAGCGGCCTTGTGGTAAATAAGGTCTTTGTGATAAGAATAGTGTATTTCTTTGTGGGCAAATAATTTTACCGTTTGCATATGTCCACAATCCAGCTATTGCACGCAATAAAGTCGTCTTTCCTGCGCCTGAATTACCTTGAATGAGTAATGAGCTACCCGCTGGCAGATGTAAATCTAAATCTTTGATTAAAGTTTTACCATCTGGTGTATTGACAGTTAATTTGTTAAAACGAATATCTGTTTGACTGTCTTCAATTTGCAAATTTGATAGCTTATTAGCTTCTTGTACTGCAGTATGGAAGCCGGTCAAGCGGTTTAAAACAGCACGATATGCTGTAAATTCATCATAGGAATTACGGAAAAACGAAAGAGCAGATTGTACTCGCCCGAAAGCATCACTGGTTTGAATTAAATCCCCCAAGCTGATTTGGTTATTAAAATAACGCACTGATTGAATGATAAATGGAAACACTACTGATACTTGAGAGACAATTAAGTTAAAGCCTGAGAGTTTTAACGTGCGGAATACAATTCCCCATAAGTTATCAATTACCTTACTAAATTGTTTTAACAATAGATTTTTTTCCATTTTTTCGCCACGATAAAACGCAATACTTTCGGCATATTCTTTAAGACGAATTAGCGAATAACGATAATTCGCATTTAAGCGTTCGTTATCAAAGTTTAATTTGATAAGTGGGCGTCCTAATTTGAAGGCAAAAATACTGGTAATCAGTACATAAATAAAGACTAAAAATACCATTGCGTGTGGAATTTCTACATTAGCAATAGTCATTGGTCCAGATAAATTCCATAAGATCATGGTGAAGGCGAAGATAGATACCACGGAAGAAATTAGCCCTGTTGCAAAGTCTAAAGAAGTTGAAATAAAAGCATTAATATCTTGTTGAATACGTTGATCTGGGTTATCTAATTGGTAGCTAAGATATTGTGTCTTATAATAGGCTTGCTTGTCCGTCCATTTTGTGAGCATTTCTTCATTTAACCAAGTGCGCCAGTGAATGACAAAACGTTTGCTTAGATAATAGCTTAATAAGGCATTACTCACACTGATTGTCGCAATAGCAGAAAATACAGCCATTTGTTGCCAGAATGCGTCGATATTCATATCTTGTAATGCTTTATACATAGCGTTGTACCAGTTTGAAAACAGAATACCCATTCGCACTGAAAGTAAGTTAAAGAAGACAATAATGGTAAAATTAATAAGAGGGGAAAGGCTACGTTTCGGATTTAAATAATCTTTGGCTAATAAATAAAATTGATGTGCCCATCGAGTTGTTTTTGATAGCAGATAAAGTGTTAATGGGAAGACCACTGAGGTAATCGCCAGCGTTTTAAATATCCAAAAAAATGAATCCGATAATTCCTGTAGCCAGTTCATATTTATTCCGTAAAAAATTGTTAAAAAATAAGCCAATATTCTTAAAGATTTTTACAACTGAGGCAAGAAAAATGTGATTGAGATTAAAATTTTAGTATTTCTTCAAGTTTTTCATTTTTTAGATTGTTATAATCCATTTTAGTTAATTTTATTAAATTTTAAATTGATGTAGAGGTAAATTATGAGTGACATTGCGATCACGATTAGCCTCCTTGCACTTGTTGCTGTCATTGGATTGTGGATAGGACATTGGAAGATTAGAGGCGTGGGGTTAGGCATCGGTGGGGTGCTATTTGGTGGTATTATTGTTGCCCACTTTATCAAGCAATATACCAGCCTTGAACTAGACCAACATACACTGCACTTTATTCAGGAATTTGGTCTCATTTTATTTGTTTATACTATTGGTATTCAGGTTGGTCCGGGCTTTTTTGCTTCTCTTAGAGAATCCGGTTTAAAACTCAATGGATTGGCCGCTCTTATTGTCATATTAGGTTCTTTGACTGTAGTAGGCATCTATATGTTGGTTGATGTACCACTTGATATTATTTTAGGTATCTATTCTGGTGCTGTTACCAACACGCCTTCTCTTGGTGCAGGTCAGCAAATTCTCGCTGAGTTAGGTTTATCACATACTACGTCTAATATGGGGATGGCGTATGCGATGGCTTATCCATTTGGTATTTGTGGCATTTTATTAACAATGTGGTTAGTGCGTTTATTCTTCAAAGTCAAAATTGATGAAGAAGCTCAAAACTTTAATAAAGAAAGTGGACAAGACAAAGAAAGCCTTACTTCAATGAATATTAAAGTAACTAACAAAAATTTAGATGGCTTGCGTTTAGTGGATATTCCGGGGTTTGATGCGAAGAAAGATGTGGTTTGTACTCGCTTAAAACGTGAAGAAAATATTAGTGTGCCACAAGCGGATACTGTGATTAAGTTTGGCGACTTATTGCATTTAGTGGGTGATATTCCAGCGTTACGCAAAATGAAATTAGTGCTTGGTGAAGAAGTTGATGTCCCGTTAGCAAGCTTTACTGGTGACTTACGTTCGGAGCGTATTGTTGTGACTAATGAAAAAGTATTGGGTAAACGTATTCGTTCTTTAGGCATTCACCAAAAATATGGCGTTGTGATTTCACGTTTAAACCGTGCAGGTGTGGAACTTGTTCCAACTGCTAACACCACATTACAGTTTGGGGACGTTTTACACGTTGTTGGCCGCAGTGAAGTGTTAAACCAAGCGGTATCTATCATTGGTAATGCACAACAAAAATTACAGCAAGTTCAAATGTTACCTGTTTTTATAGGGATTGGTTTAGGGGTTTTATTGGGTTCAATTCCTTTCCATATTCCTGGTTTCCCTGTCGCCTTGAAATTAGGCTTAGCTGGCGGACCATTAGTGGTTGCGTTAATTTTGGCGCGTATCGGTAGTATCGGTAAACTTTATTGGTTTATGCCACCAAGTGCGAACCTTGCATTGCGTGAAATAGGTATTGTATTGTTCCTTGCAGTTGTAGGGTTAAAGTCTGGTGGAAATTTCGTACATACTCTTACTGAAGGTAATGGCTTAGAATGGATGGGATTCGGTATATTGATTACATTTATTCCATTAATTGTGACAAGTATCATTGCGCGCATATATGCAAAAATGAACTACTTAACATTATGTGGTTTGTTAGCTGGTTCAATGACAGATCCTCCAGCTCTTGCATTTGCAAATGCAATTAAAGAAGACAGTGGTGCTGCAGCATTATCTTATGCAACAGTATATCCATTAGTGATGTTCTTAAGGATTATTTCACCGCAGTTACTTGCGATATTACTGTGGACCTTTATGGCCTAGTAAATACCAGAAAGAAAAAAGGTCTAGTATTTCTACTAGACCTTTATTTTATTCAGCTTCAGACTCTGTTTGAATATCTTTACGCCAAGTAGTGCCGTTTGCACCGTCTTCTAGTACTACCTTCATTTTGCTGAGTTGCTCCCGTGCTGCATCGGCAGTTGCCCAGTCTTTTGCTGCACGTGCTTCATTACGCTGTTTAATCAATGATTCAATGAGTTTCACTTCTTCATCATCTAAACCTGATTGTAAAAACTCTTCAGGATCTTGATAGAGTAAGCCTAAAATATCTGCTAATTCACGTAAACGTGCAGCAAGACTATTGGCTTTTTCCATATCTTCATTTTTTAATTTATTAACTTCGCGTGCAATTTCAAAGAGTACTGAAACAGCATTTGGGGTATTGAAGTCATCATTCATCGCTTCTTTGAATGCATTAATGTAATTTTCTCCACCACAAGCTATCGCACTTTTGTCTGTACCACGTAATGCAGTGTATAAACGTTCTAGTGCAGTATGTGCTAAATTAAGGTTTTCTTCACTATAATTGAGTGGACTACGGTAATGTGCATTCAATAAGAAGTAACGTACGCTTTCTGCATCATAAATATTTAACACATCACGCAGAGTAAAGAAGTTGCCAAGGGATTTTGACATTTTTTCTCTATCCACCATAATCATTCCAGAATGCATCCAATAATTGACATACTGATTACCGTGAGCACAGCAAGATTGCGCAATTTCGTTCTCGTGGTGTGGGAACATTAAATCAGAACCTCCACCATGGATATCGAAATGTTCACCTAATACCTTGTAATTCATTGCGGAACACTCAATATGCCAACCTGGTCGACCCGGTCCCCAAGGTGAATCCCAGCTTGGTTCTTCTGGTTTTGACATTTTCCATAATACAAAATCCATTGGATTTTTCTTAATATGAACGATTTCAACACGAGCACCTGCTTGCAGTTGCTCTAAGTTTTGGCGAGACAACTTGCCATATTCTTTAAAGCTTTCTACGTTAAACATTACATCACCATTACTCGAAACATAAGCGTGACCACGTTGAATGAGTTTTTCAACTAGTGTGATGATTTCGGCAATGTGGTGTGTTGCACGAGGCTCAACATCTGGACGTAATACATTTAACATATCAAAGTCTTTGTACATTTCAGCAACCATTCGATCAACTAACTGATCGCAAGATTCCCTATTTTTTAATGCACGTTTGATAATTTTATCGTCTACATCTGTAATATTACGCACATAAGTGAGGTCATACCCTAAATAGCGTAGGTAACGAGCAATAACATCAAAACAAACAAACGTACGACCGTGCCCAACGTGACATAAATCATAAACAGTAATGCCACAAACATACATACCTACTTTATTGGCGTGTATAGGTTTAAAAATCTCTTTTTCTCTTGTCAGTGTATTGTAAATTTTTAACATTTGGTTCGTTCTCTAATATGTTTATTGAAATGTTGTAAAACAGTCCGCACTTTTACAGCTGTTTGCAGAATTATAAACCGAAGGCTCTTTATAGCATTTATTATGCTTTTATGAAATAATTAAACCTTTAAAAAAGCGAGAGGAAAAACGAATATGATCACATTGCATACAAATTTGGGTGATATCAAAATTCAACTTAATTTTGATAAAGCACCAAACACTGCGGAAAACTTTGTAAATTACTGTAAAAGTGGGTTCTATGATAACACAATTTTCCACAGAGTGATTGATGGATTTATGATTCAAGGGGGGGGGATGGACGTAAATATGCGTGAGAAAAATACCAATGCCCCAATCCAGAATGAAGCAAACAACGGTTTAAGTAATAAACGTGGCACAATTGCAATGGCTCGTACTTCTGATCCACATTCTGCAACTGCACAATTTTTCATTAATGTGGCTGATAATACGTTCTTAGATTACCGTGCAAAAGAGATGTATGGCCGTGAAGTTGTTCAAGAATGGGGATACTGTGTATTCGGTGAAGTTGTTGAAGGTATGGACGTTGTAGATAAAATCAAAGTGGTGAAAACAGGTAATAAAGGTTTCCACCAAGATGTCCCAAAAGAAGAAATTGTGATTACTTCTGTGACTGTTGAATAAGATTATTGCCCCTCGCCTGTGAGGGGAATTTTTTAGGAAAAAAGAATGAAAATCGTAAAATTTTTGACCGCACTTGTGATGATGGGCTTTGCATTAATGGCTAATGCAAAAAATGTGATTTTGCATACTAATTATGGTGATATAAAAATTGCGTTAGAGGAAGAAAAAGCCCCTGTTTCTGTGAAGAACTTTCTTGAGTATAGCCAAAGTGGTTTTTATAATGGCACAATATTTCACCGAGTTATTCCTGGATTTATGATTCAAGGTGGTGGATTTGAATCAGGTATGAGTCAGAAGAAAACTAATGCCTCAATTAAAAATGAAGCAAATAACGGCTTAAAAAATTTACGAGGTACTGTGGCAATGGCACGTACTTCTGATCCACATTCAGCGACATCGCAATTTTTTATTAATACAGTAGATAATGGCTTTTTAGATTTTAGTTCAGAAACTCAAAAAGGTTGGGGTTATGCAGTGTTTGGTAAAGTCATTGCTGGAATGGATGTGGTCGATCGTATTAGCCAAGTGGCAACACAACGTTCAGGTTTTCATCGTGATGTACCAAAAGAAGATATTATGATTAAGTCCGTAACTGTTGAATAGGTGTATTTTATGAAAAAAGGAACTTTATTAGCTTGTGTATTGTTGGCACTCACGTCTATAAATAGCTATGCGGAAGAAAAATCTTCAATTGTTGATCGTGTTTCCACCGTTATCTCCGAAGTGGTTCAAGATGGCAAAGATGTCATCAAAGGAGTAAAAGAAGGGATTGACACAGGCCGTACAGAAGGAACGAGTATTGACGATGCTATCATTGTACGTGATAAAAAATATCAAGAATATGTGGATATTGTGATCTTTTCAATTCAGAAAACTAATGTTGGTCTTTATGAAATTGACCTTGGTTTCAAAAACAAAACAGACAAAATTATTCGTCTAGTCAATTTAAACGAAAAGAAAAACTTACAGCTACTTGATGCAGATAGTTTTGTGACGTATGCAAACTATATGGAAAATGATATTACTGTGCCAAAAAGTGCAGCAATTAAATATACACTTAAGTTCCGTGCTTATGGTTTAGTATCAGAGCCTGCAATTTTAAGATTGTATGAAACGGATATTAAGTTAAAATAATTTTTCATTGATTTGACGGAAGTACGATGCCATTTTTCGATACTCACACCCATTTAGATTATTTACAAGCAGATACAGGCGAACCGCTTGGGGATTTAGTGGCAAACGCCAGCAAAGCTGGAGTAGAAAAAATCTTGATTGTTGGTGTATTAGAAAAATATTTTGAAAATCTCGAAAAAATCACCGCACTTTATCCTAATAACTTGTATTATGGCTTGGGTTTGCATCCACTTTATATTCGTCAACATAGCTATGCAGATTTAGACAAACTAGAGCAGCGATTAATCTCTAGAACAGCAAACTGTCGTGCTGTAGCTGAAATTGGCTTAGAGCGAGCAATCCCAGAGTTATTGACAGATGAACTCTGGAAGAAACAATGTGAATTTCTTGAAACTCAATTGTTTTTTGCGCAACAGTATGATTTACCAGTGAGTTTGCACTCCCGAAAGGCGCACGACCAAATCTTTACATTTCTAAAGCGTGTATCTTTAAAAAAATGTGGTATTATTCACGGCTTTTCTGGCAGCTATGAGCAAGCTAAACGTTTCGTGGAGCTTGGTTATAAGATTGGAGTCGGTGGTACAATTACCTATCTGCGAGCAAATAAAACACGTGAAACAATTCGCCGTTTGCCATTAAATTGTCTTGTGTTAGAAACGGATGCACCAGATATGCCGGTATTTGGTTTTCAAGGGCAGCCTAATCGTCCTGAACGTATAGCCAATGTTTTTCAGCACCTTTGTGAACTGAGAAATGAATCGCCTGAAAAAATCAAACAAATTATTTGGCAAAATAGTGAGTTGTTATTTGCCATTTAACATAATTCTAAGTTAAGGAAAATGCTTATGTTAAAAGCAAGGATGTTAATGATATTGCGTTTTTGCGGGTCACTCATTGAGTGCTCAACTTGGCTTTCTAAAAGTTTTTCTTATACACAATTTTTTGAGCTTGTACGTGGGAATATAAAACTACAAAGAAAAAAGCTAAATTGGGTAAATATTTCTTTGTCTAAGAAAACCAAACAAAATTTAATTTATGGTGGTTTGTTAATTCTGTTAGGAAATATTGTCGCAGTTATCGCATTATTGTATTAACGTATCAAAATTATACTGGTTTCATCAAAGTTTAAATCGATGAATAACTTGATTAGCCGAACCTCGCCAAGCAAGGCCAGGGTCGGCTTTTTCTTGCTCAAATTTCCCATCAATTAACACATCCACATAAGGCAAAATTTGTCGTTGGAATTCATCTAACTCATCTAATTTATATCCGGTCCAAACCCAAATATCTTTATCTGGGCAAAGTGCTTTAATACGTTGCACAAAAGGAAGTAGTACAGCAAGATTTCTGGGGTGTAAAGGATCGCCTCCGGTTAGTGTTAAGCCTTGACGTTTAATACGATTATCCGTTAGATCATTGATAATTTGCTGTTCCATAGCTTCATCAAAAGGCATCCCTGCACTAAATGACCAACTTTTTTTATTATAACAACCTCGACAAGCGTGCGTGCAACCACTTACAAAAAGAGTACATCTTGTACCCTCACCATTAACAATATCAGTGGGGTAGTATTGTATATAATTCATTTCATCAGCCATCCATTTCAACGAAAGTATCTACTTTCTTCTGGCAAAGCAAAAGAAAGTAGAAAACGTTTATAAGTGTTTTATGCGACGTTTCACTTCTTCTTGTTTTCCTGCGTTAAATGGTCGAGCATCTGGACTGCCTAAATAACCGCATACCCGTCGAGTAACAGAGACTTTTTCGCTATCGTGATTACCACATTTCGGGCAAGTGAATCCTTTGCTTGTACACTCAAATTCACCACTGAAACCACATTCATAGCACTCATCAATAGGTGTATTTGTGCCGTAGTAAGGTACTCGTTCATAGCTGTAATCCCAGACGTCTTCCAAGGCTTTTAGGTTATGCTGAATATTGGGATATTCTCCGTAGCAAATAAATCCACCACTAGCAAAAGATGGGTATGGCATTTCGAAATCAATTTTGTCGTATGGATTGACCTTTTTCTCTACATCTAAATGGTAGCTATTGGTGTAGTAACCTTTATCAGTGACATTTTCGATGATGCCAAATTGTTTGGTATCTAAGCGACAGAAACGGTCGCAAAGGTTTTCACTTGGTGTGGAATAAAGGCTGAAAGCATAACCTGTTTCCTGTTTCCAAGCTTGGACGGCTTTGCTAAGGTATTCAACGATAGCAATACCTTTCTTACGTAATATCTCATCATCATAAATATGTGAGTGACCATAAAGAGCATTAATAGTTTCGTGAATGCCAATATAGCCGAGAGAAATAGAAGCTCTTCCATTTTTAAAAATTTGTGCAACATTATCATCAGCTTTCAAACGTACTCCACAAGCGCCCTCCATATACAAAATAGGAGCTACTCTGGCTTTGGTATTTTCTAAACGTGCAATACGGGTCATCAGGGCTTTTTTAGCAATAGCCAGACGTTTATCAAGTAGTTGATAGAATTGTTTTTCATCCCTTTTTGCTTCGATTGCAATTCGAGGAAGGTTAAGGCTGACAACTCCTAAATTATTTCGGCCATCGTGAATTTCTTCAGCGTTTTCACTATATGCACCTAAAAAGCTTCGACAGCCCATCGGTGCCTTGAATGACCCCGTTACTTTAACTACTTGATCATAATTTAAAATGTCTGGATACATACGTTTAGAGGCACATTCAAGCGCAAGTTGTTTGATATCATAATTTGGATCATCTTTGCTTTGGTTAATCCCTTTTTTCAAGGTAAATACGAGTTTAGGAAAAACAGGCGTTTTATGGTTTTTCCCTAATCCACGAATGCGATTACGTAAAATTGAGCGTTGAATGAGACGCTCTTGCCAGCTTGTTCCTAAACCGAAGCCAAAAGTCACAAAAGGTGTTTGACCATTAGAGGTATGTAATGTGTTGACTTCATATTCCAAAGACTGGAATGCATCAAAACACTCTTTTTCAATTAACGCAGCAGCATATTTTTCAGCTTCCGGCACTTGCCACTGTTCTGCAGTTTTAAGGTGTTTTTCGTAGCTTAGTTGAACATAGGGGGCAAGCACTTCATCAATGCGGTTGATTGTCGTACCACCATAAATATGACTAGCTACTTGAGCAATAATTTGTGCGCTGACGGCAGTTGCTGTGGTAATTGATTTAGGTGGCTCAATTTCAGCATTTCCCATTTTAAAACCGTTACTGAGCATTCCTTTAAGATCAACTAACATACAGTTAAACATTGGGAAGAACGGTGCATAATCAAGGTCGTGATAATGTATTTCACCTTTTTCGTGAGCTTCTACTACATCTCTTGGGAGAATATAACGTTTGGCATAGTGCTTAGCAACAATACCAGCGAGTAAATCACGTTGTGTAGGAATAACTTTCGCATCCTTATTCGCATTTTCATTGAGTAGTTCAACATTGCTTTGTTCAATTAATCCTTCAATTTCTTTGGTCAGTTGGCTACGCTTTTCACGAGCAAGATCTCTGTCGTGGCGATATTCAATATAAGCACGTGCAATTTCAGGATACTGTCCAGACATTAGCTGATTTTCAACAATCTTTTGAATATGGCTAATATCAATTTCATTTTGATAACCGGTGAATATTTCATCACTAACACGTTGTCCGATAGTATGACAATAATGTTCATTGTCGATATTTACCGCTTCAGCTGCTTTTTTTACTGCATTAATGATACGTTGTACTTCGAAACTGGCACGTGAACCGTCGCGTTTGATTACAAAGAAAGTTGCCATATTTTTTACCCTATATTTATGTATGACTAGATGACTCGCTGAGTACTATATATAGTTAAAATTATATTTTCAACCACAATATATAGTGTTTTATTGATGTCAGATGTGTATAAAACTAACATTAGTGAGGATTACTAATTGCTTTTATTAAGAAAAATGTCATTGATTTATGAGAATTATTCTCAAATGTTTTTTTGGGAATTGTGATCTAGATCAAATAAATTAGGAAGACAGTGTGTTTGTTTTTTACAAAAAAGACCTAGCTAATGCTAGGTCACAATAGGGAGTAATTTTTTTATTATGAACAATATTATTTTGTTTCTCTTGTTAATAATTTTCCTTGATATTCACCAGTTAAACTTTCTAAGAATGAAGTAATATCTGCTACATCTTGATCTGGCAATGTTTTACCACTTTGATAATGTAACATAATACGTACCGCTTCTTTCAAATCACTTGTGCGTGCATCGTGCATATAAGGGGCTGTTAATGCAATATTACGTAAAGTTGGCACTTTAAATTTGTGCATATCTGCAGGGTCTTGTGTATGTGCAAAACGACCTTGATCTGCATCAGTTAAAGGCGTACCTCTGGCTGCAAAATAATCATCAAATAAGCCCATATATTCGTAAGACTGTCCTCCCATTGCAACACCAACGTGGCAAGTGTCACATTTATGTTGTTCAAATAGCTCATAACCTCGAATTTGTGAAGCTGTTAAGGCTTTTTTATCGCCTTTGAGATAACGGTCAAAGGCACTATTTGGCGTAATTAACGTTTTTTCAAATTCAGCAATTGCATTCGTGATTGTTGCCTCGCTAATTTCAGGATAAACAGCTAAGAATTTTTCTTTGAATGTTTCATCTTGCTCAAATTTTGCAACGATTTCATCCCAAGTTTTTGAGCCCATTTCAATAGGATTAAGCGGTGGTCCCCCTGCTTGTGCTGCTAGATCTTTGGCTCGACCATCCCAGAATTGTGCAGTGTTAAATGCAGCGTTATAAACGGTTGGAGCATTAATTCCACCTTTTAAGCCATCAATACCCACTGAAACATCTAAACCATCAGTTCCACCTACTTGTAATTGGTGACAGGTATGGCATTGAATACTACCATCAGCAGATAAGCGACCATCGTGATAGAGTAGATTTCCTAATTCAACTTTGAGTGGATCTGTTTTGATTTGATCTGGAATTGGCTGAACTAATCGTAAAGGATTTGTTCCTTCTGTATTTTCAGGTAAGAAATGTATTTTACGTTGTTCACGGATCCAATCTAATAGATGTGCTTTCTCTGTTGCATCAGGGCGAGAACCCCAATGAATGTGAATAAACTTAGCAATTGGCATTTCATCGTTAACAAGTACTTGTTCTAACTTCGCAAGACTTACCTCAGAGATCTTACTTGGATCTTTTAAACCTTCAATAATGTCATTCAATAAAAATACACGCATACCTTTTTGAATATCTTCTTCCATTATTTTGTCAACAATAGGGAATTTAGCGTAGAAAGGCAATTCTGTGTTAGAAGTATGACAATATTGACAACCATTATCGTAGAGGATTTTGGCAACTTGGCGAGTTTTATCATCGAAAGAGTGTTGGTTTAGTAGCTTGGCAGATTGCTCTTTATCAAAAATGTGAACATAGCCAACAGTGCCTAAAATGCCTGCGGTTACGATAGCAATTGTGGATAAAAGCAGTTTTTTGATTTTCATAAATAGCTCCCTAATTAATGATATGGTTATATATTAACATTACAAAAAATAGGGAAATTTGATCTAAGTTAAAAAATTTAATTTAAAATATCTATAAAATCAATTTGTATTTCCTATTTCTAAGCTATTTAAGTAAAAAATGGAAAGCTAGATTTAGCTTTCCATCTTAAAAGTGCGGTCGAAATGAGCAAATATTTTATGCTGCGAAAGGATCACGTAAAATCATTGTTTCAACACGATCTGGACCTGTTGACAGAATATCAACGGGTACGCCTGTAACTTCTTCAATACGTTTTACGTAGTTGCGGCAAGCTTCGGGTAATTGATTAACTTGCGTTACACCGAAAGTATTTTCCTTCCAACCTGGCATGGTTTCATAAATTGGTTCAACACCTTCCCAATCTTTTGCAGCAAGTGGTGCGTATTCGACAATTTCACCGTTCGGCATTTTATATGCAACACAGATTTTCACTTCATCGAAGCCATCTAATACGTCAAGTTTTGTCATACAGAAACCTGAAATTGAGTTAAGCTGAATTGCACGACGAATTGCCACAGCATCAAACCAACCACAACGACGTGGTCTGCCAGTTACAGCACCAAATTCATTGCCTTTGTGTGCGATTTCTGCCCCAATGTCATTAAATAATTCAGTGGTGAATGGACCGCCACCAACACGAGTACAATAAGCTTTGATAATACCTAATACGTAATCTAAATTACGAGGGCCAAAACCTGCACCAGTTGCAACACCACCCGCAGTTGTATTTGAACTGGTTACGAATGGATAGGTTCCGTGGTCAATATCTAACATTGTGCCTTGTGCACCTTCGAATAAGATATTGTCACCATTTTTACGTGCTTTATCTAAAATTGTCGTTATATCAGCTACCATCCCTGTAATGATGTCTGCAACACTCATCACATCATCTAACGTTTTTTGGTAGTCAATAGGTTCAGCTTTGTAATAATTAACTAATTGAAAGTTGTAGTATTCTAAGATATTTTTTAATTTTTCTGCAAATGCGTCACGATTGAATAAGTCACCAACACGTAAGCCACGACGAGCAACTTTATCTTCATAAGCTGGACCAATTCCACGACCAGTTGTACCGATTTTGTTTTTGCCTAATGAGGCTTCACGTGCGTGGTCCATTGCAACGTGATATGGAAGGATTAATGGACAAGCTTCAGAAATTAATAAACGTTCACGAACATTGATACCACGACTTTCTAATTCGCCCATTTCTTGCATTAACGCAGCAGGCGAAAGAACAACACCATTACCAATTAAGCAAGTGACATTTTCACGTAAAATGCCTGATGGAATTAAACGAAGTACTGTTTTTTCACCATTAATGATGAGAGTATGACCAGCGTTGTGACCACCTTGATAACGAACAACGTATTTTACGCGATCAGTTAATAAGTCAACAATTTTACCTTTACCTTCATCGCCCCATTGAGCTCCTAAGATAACAACACTTTTTCCCATAGTATTATCCGCCTTACGCTTGATGTATAAATAAAATGAACAGCGGATTAATGTACTATTTTCTGGCTTTAATCTCAATCCATTTATGTTTTTATTTGATAATTGACAAGGATTGTAGAAGTTAAAATGAGAGTGATAACTCCCTATTTTTATCAATGGAAACTAGAATGAGGTAGAGAGATTGAAACGATTTATGATTTTATTTGATATTTTAATAGAAGGGTAAGTTTAAAAAGCCAAAGAGGGATTTTCTCTCTGGCTTTATATTGTGCATTTAACTGGTATGAGATTTATTCAAACAATGCTTTATGTAGCTGGGAGACAACTTCATCGGCTTGTTGGCTTTGTACAAGCATACAAACATTGTTGGTACTTGCACCGTAATTGATGGTACGAATATTATAATTTTCTAATGTATTGAAAATTTGTTTTGCAACGCCGGCAGACGTATGCAAGTTATTACCAATTAATGTGACCAGTGATAAATCTGTATCGATTTTCACCGTACACAATTCGCTTAATTCATTAAGTAATGTTGGTGAAAGTACATCTACAGCAGAGGTGTCTATATTCGTTTTATCTAACGTAAGTGCGATACTTACTTCAGATGTTGTGACGATATCCACAGACATTTTATGTTTTGCTAAGATGGTAAATACCGTTGCTAAAAAACCTTTTGTGTGTCGCATATTTAAGTTTGATAATGTGATTAATACTTGATCGCGACGTAATGCAATGGCTCTAAATAATGGGCGAGGTTGCGGATCAAGAGTCACCCAGGAACCACCATTTTCAGGTGCTTTGCTTGAACCAACATAAACAGGAATGTTACTGCGTACTGCTGGCAATAATGTAGAAGGATGTAGCACTTTCGCACCGAAAGTTGCCATTTCAGCTGCTTCAGAAAAACTCATTGTATCAATGCGCTTTGCATTTGGCACAATTCGAGGATCCGTTGTATAAATGCCAGCAACATCAGTCCAAATTAAGACATCTTGCGCGTGTAATACTTCGGCAAGTAATGCGGCTGAATAGTCACTGCCTCCACGGCCTAGTGTTGTCGTTTGCCCATTCGGGTCACGTCCGATAAACCCTTGTGTAATGACTAGCTCGCCACGTTCAATAAGTGGTTTAAGAAATTTATCACTATTTTCTTGCGTTTTCTCATCATTCGGTATCGCTTGACTAAAATGGCTATTGGTTGCAATGATCTCACGTACATCAACCCAAGTTGCTGATATATTAAGCTCACGTAATACTTCAACAAAAATCAATGATGACATCATTTCGCCTTGGCTAATCAGCTCATCAGTGAGTGCTGCTGAGTTTTCAATTTTCGCTGTTTCAGCTAAAGATTCGATATTTGTTAAAATAGCTTCGATTTGATTTCTAACTAAGCTGTCATCTTGTAATTCTTTCAGAATATTTTCCTGAATTTGGCGAACTTCATTAATTAGTTTTGCTCGTTCAGCTGCTTCACAACCATTGGCTAATGTAACTAGTAAATTCGTTACTCCAGCAGAGGCAGAAAGGACCACAACACGAGTATTTGGGTCATTAATCACAATATGTGCACAAGATTTCATGGCACAATGATTTGCTACGCTAGTGCCCCCAAATTTAGCAACGGAAAGATGAGACATAGAAAACATTCCTTTTTACTTTTTATGATAACTATTTAATGTATAACAAATTGTAATTTTTTAAATATATTTTAATAAATTTTAAATTAATATCATTTAAAAATAATAAAAATCACTTTTTATTAGAGGTTATTTATATGCGAGATGCGTAATCACCTATACAAACCCATTTATATGTGGTTAATGCTTCTAGTCCCATTGGACCACGAGCGTGGAGTTTTTGTGTGCTTACTGCTACTTCAGCACCTAAACCAAATTGTCCACCATCAGTAAATCTTGTACTTGCATTTATATAAACGGCAGCAGAATCCACTTGGGCTACAAACTGCTGAGCAAGTTGTTGTGAGCTAGTTAAGATGCCGTCAGAGTGTTGGCTACCGTATTTACGAATATGTTCAATCGCTTGTGCTAAATCTTCTACAACGACTACATTCAAATCATAAGATAGCCATTCTTGGCGTAATTCTTGTTCTTGCACAGGGCTAACTTCAGCGTGGCAAGCTTGCAGGATAGAAAGTGCGGTCGAATCTGCATGAAATTTTACTTTTTTCGCTCCAAGTTGTTTCGCTAATTTTGGTAGAAATTGCTCGGCAATACTGCGTTGTACTAGCAAGGTTTCTAGCGTATTACAGGTACTTGGTCGCTGTGTTTTCGCATTTTCAATCAGTAGTAATGATTTATCAAAATCAGCACTTTCTTCTACGAATAAATGACATACACCAATCCCACCAACAATTACTGGAATAGTTGAATGTTGTTTGCATAGCTCGTGTAGTCCTGCTCCGCCTCGTGGAATAATCATATCTACATAACGATCTAGTTTGAGCAGTTCCATTACTAATGCTCGGTCAGGGTTATTAACTGCTTGCACTGCGTGTCTTGGCAATCCTGCTTTTTCTAGGGCATGCTGTACCACTTCGACTAAAACTTTGTTGGAGTGCTGTGTTTCTTTGCCACCACGTAGAATCACTGCATTGCCTGTCTTTAAACAAAGGGTTGCTACATCAATTGTCACGTTTGGGCGAGCTTCGTAAATGGTACCTACTACACCGAGAGGAACTCGTACACGTTCAATTTTTAATCCGCTATCTAAGATTCCACCGTCAATTAATTTGCCAATGGGATCCGCTAAAGAGATAACGTGCAGCACATCATTAGCAATAGCATTCAAGCGATCTTCTGTCAGTAATAAACGATCGATAATGGCATCAGATAAACCATTTTGTTTTGCAGTTTCGATATCTTTAGCATTTGCAGCCAAAATAACATCAGATTGTTTTTTTAATTCTTCAGCAATCAGTTGTAATGCTTGATTTTTTTGTTGCTGTGAAAGTTGTGATAAGACAAAAGCTGCTTGCTTAGCTTGTTTTCCCATTGCTTGCAAATTAATACTCATAATCCTGCCTATTTTGTTTTTGTTGGTAGTTTGTCGTTTGCTTTGTTTTTTGGAATTTCTTGCTCTTGGTAGTCAAAGACCGGTAATCCCCATTCGAAATAAATTGCTAATAGACGAGCAATAAATCCGCTTACTAAAGTAATGATAATCACCAGATTTTGCTCTAAATGTAGTTGTTGCAGCCCGATATAAATTGCAGTCGCAATAAACGCAATACTTGCATAAAGTTCTTTTTGGAAAACTAATGGAATCCGATTACAAAGTAGATCACGCAGTACACCACCAAATGCTCCTGTAATAATGGCGGCGATAATCGCAATTGTAAAGCCGTGTCCCATATCTAATGCGATTTGTGCACCGATAATTGAAAAGACAATTAAACCTAGCGCATCAAGCACTAGAAAAATGGTATGAAAATAACGTATAAATTGGCGAATAAGAGGGGCAATAACGACTGTGAGAACGGCGGCAGTGGCAACAATTAAGAAATATTGTGGGTTTTTAACCCAGCCGAGAGGGTAGTGACCAAGTAATACATCTCGTACGGAGCCTCCACCAATCGCTGTCATCGAAGCGATGATTATCACACCAAAAATATCCATTTTTTCCCGCCCAGCAGCAAGCGCACCAGTGATCGCTTCAGCGGTAATGCCAATAATATATAAAACACTTAGTAGCATAAAATTCCATCTCAAAAAGTGCGGTTAATTTTTCGATTATTTTAGAGAGGAATCAATCAAAATGATAGGAAATTTTGACCGCACTTTTGAATTCTTGCATAATTAGCCACCTATTTTCTCTTTTTACTCAGGAAAAATTATGTCTGAAGAAAAACAACCGGTGCTTTTTACTGTCTTTATTTCGGCGTTTCCGATTCTTTTATTACTCGGTGTGGATATTTTTACCTTGTTTTTACAATCTCAACCTAAAGCAATATCGCATCTGGCTTTTGCATTTCTTACCGCACAATTACTTTGTTTGATCGTCTTTTCAAAAGGGCAAATTTGTTCAGGACAACGCTGGCGTTTGAGCAAAGTAAATTTATATTTTGCGATTTTCTGGTTAGTTTGGTTTTTCTTGAGTGTCTTTTCAAATTATCATTTTGTGTTAACAGATTTTGTCTGCATTGCTGGCTTAAGTATGGTGATTGCTACTTGGATTCAACCGCAAGATCCACAATTTAGACGTTCAGTATTGATAATGGCTGCAATGATTGGTGGATTAGGCATCGTTGGTTATCTATTAATATTTATTGATATCTCAGCTTTATATTTTATTCAGTTCAGTGTTTTTGGTCAGAGTTTGACAGGTATTATTTTAGCTAATTTAGCCTTAGTAATTGCCAGAAATCGTTTACAGGGCTTTATTGCATTGTTGCCATTAGGAATGTTAATAATGCTATTTTGTAACTCATTAGCGGCACTATTTGTACTATTTAGTGAATCAAGTTCGGTCAAATTTGCTAATGAATTTGCTTTTATCTTGTATTTTATACTGCACTTATTTATGGCATTTATTTTGGCCGTACATATTTTTAAACGCTGGACGTTGTCTTATATATCGTTAAGCATTTTATTGTTGATTTCAGCCTCATTGCCAGTTTGGAGTAGTTTTGCTTATATTGCTTAACTCAGAATAGGCGTGGAATTGAGTACGCTTTTTTTCTCGTACTTAATTCTTGAAGTAGCAGATATAGAAAAACCGCTTTTGATGAATTCATTAGCGGTTTTTAATATTATCTCAATCCCTTATTTGGGCATTTTTTGAGTACAATTAGATATTTTGATTAATAAAATTTGCTAATTGGTTTTTTGGCAATGCGCCCACTTGTGTTGCAACTGGTTTACCATCTTTAAATAACACTAAAGTTGGGATACTACGTACACCCAATTGCGCTGGTGTTGCCTGGTTTTCATCGATATTGATTTTTACTACTTTTACTTTACCCGAAAATTCCGTTGCAATTTCATCTAAAATTGGTGAAATCATACGGCAAGGACCACACCAAGGCGCCCAAAAATCTAATAATACTGGCACATCTGAATTTACCACATCAGCTGCGAATGTTGCGTCAGTAGAATGTAATACTTCCATTATCTTTTCCTTTTTCTGTTAATTATGTTCTCTATGATAAGAACGATTTTTATAATTTCAAGTGTTGATGATCATATCACAAGCATAATGCAAATCAATCGGTTCAACTATGAAAAACTATTTTAGCTGAGCGAAAGCTTGTAATAAATCAGCTTTAATATCTTTTACATTTTCTAACCCCACAGAAAAACGTAAAAGGCGGTTACAAATGCCTCGAGAAATGCGTTCTTGTTCTGGAATATCCATATGAGTTTGTGTCGCAGGGTAAGTAATAAAACTCTCAGCCCCCCCTAAACTTTCTGCAAATGTAATTAATTTGATCGCTTTTAAAAATGGATTTACCCATTTTTCCTCTTTTAATCGAAAAGAAAGCATTCCTCCTTTATTTGGATAGAGTACATCTTTTACTTGTGGTTGCTCTCGTAAAAATTCAGCTAATGCTTTAGCATTGCTTTCGTGGCGCTCCATACGTAATGCTAATGTTTTCATTCCACGAATAGTTAACCAAGAATCAAATGGCGAGAGAACAGCACCAGCTCCATTTTGAATATAGAATAGACGATCACAAAGTGCGGTGCCTTTTGCTACAATTAATCCAACTAACGCATCATTATGCCCAGCAATATATTTTGTGCCACTGTGAATCACAATATCAGCACCGTGTTCCATTGGTCTAAATAGCACAGGCGTTAAGAAGGTATTATCAACAATTAACAGTAAATTATGTTTTTTAGCAATTTGGGAAATTGCCGCTACATCACATTCTTCCATTAATGGGTTAGAAGGCGTTTCAACAAAAATTGCTTTAGTATTTTGTGTGATTGCAGCTTCAATCGCTTCTAAAGACGCTGTGTTTACATAAACAGGTTTTACACCATTCGTATTTTTATAAGCAAAATCTAGTAAGCGGTAAGTACCACCATAAACATCATTTGATACAATCCACTCATCCGGATTGGTGAATAACGACATTAATAATTGAATTGCTGCCATACCTGAAGCACAAGCAAAACCACGATCACCACCTTCTAATTTAGCAATAGTTTCTTCTAATACAGTACGGGTTGGATTTTTAGTACGAGTGTAGTCATAGCCCGTGCTTTCCCCAATACCGTGGTGACCGTAAGCTGTAGAAAGAAAAATCGGTGTTGAAACTGCACCAGTTCGTTCATCTGTTTTATTGCCTGCTTGGGCTAAAAGTGTATCGATTAAATATTGTTGTGTCATTGTTATAGCCTTATAAAAAATTACTACAGATTCCACCGCACTTTTTTATTTTGATGTCGTTAGTGCGATTTTTTAGAAAAAAGAATTTCTACATTGTTACATAAACTAAATAACGATAAAAACAGATTTTTTTCATAAAAGATAATAGTGTTATTCATAAATATAATGGAAGAAAAATGGCGTATTTTTGGACTTTGATTCTTCTTTTTGAACAATTTGAGCTTTTTTTCATCGAATGAATAAATTTTTTTTCACTAACCGTTGACAGAAATTTATAAATCAGTAGAATGCACCGCACTAACAGCGAATGCGGGAATAGCTCAGTTGGTAGAGCACAACCTTGCCAAGGTTGGGGTCGCGAGTTCGAGCCTCGTTTCCCGCTCCAAGCTAACGGCGTGTTAGCAAAGCGGTTATGCACTGGATTGCAAATCCATGTAGCTCGGTTCGACTCCGGGACACGCCTCCATAACCCCAGCAGTTAGTTTTAATTACATTGTGCGCCCGAGTGGTGAAATCGGTAGACACAAGGGATTTAAAATCCCTCGCTTTTCGAAGCGTGCCAGTTCAAGTCTGGCCTCGGGCACCATTTAAAATAAAACAAATGTTTAAGTCGCAAAATGCGGCTTTTTTTATACCTGCAATTTACCTTCTTTATTTATATACTTCAGATTTTATTGGCGGTTTAGTGCATCATTAATTTGTTAATGATGCATGACTCAGAAATGAATAGAGATTTATGCTGATCACCACTGACATAAGCTGTCAGTGGATTATTAAAAAGCATATTTGATTTTTAGTAGTTAGGTACGATGATTGAGCTGCCATCTTCAAATTCGATGGATCTAGCAATGATTTCTACTTTAATATTTTTATCTGGATCCTTTAAAAGCTTTTGTTGATTGCTTTTAAGTCTCTTTAATAAAATTGTTTCCGATATCATTTGTTTTTTATGCGGCTTTAAGGTCGTTTCAAACAATATTGGTAAATCATGACTATAGAGATAGCTGGAATTCCAAATATAGATACTATTCCAGTGTACTTTCCTAATCGCCTTCTCACTCAAATTATCTATTTGATAAGTCATATTTGCAATTTCGTTATTATATTGATCTTTCTCTATATATCTTTCAGTTGGAGTTATTTTGATAGATTTGTTAAATTGCTCTAATGTAGGAAGATGTTTTTTATTTACAGCATAGCTAGATGACATATCTGTTTTGGGGGTAGGATAATGACCGAAGAAAACTCCAGTTACTGTCAGTAACGACATTATGATAAGTAACTTGTTGATTTTCATGTATGCTTTCCTAAGCATTAAAATTATAATTTAAAAAGTCTTTAGTTTTTAAATAATAAAAAAACAAAAAGAGCCAGTCAAATGGATCGCTGGCTCTTTAAATTTCTTTACATTTTAATTATTTTCTTTCATAAAACCTTCGGCTTTTGTGACCATTTCTTTTGAACCGATAAAGAGTGGGACACGTTGATGTAGTTCAGTTGGTTGGATATCTAAAATACGATTATATCCATCACTGGCTTTACCACCGGCTTGTTCTGCTAAAAATGCCATTGGATTTCCTTCATATAATAAGCGAAGCTTACCGTTTGGATAATTAGTAGCTTTTGGATAAATATAAATACCGCCTTTTAGCATATTACGATGGAAATCAGAAACTAGCGAACCAATATAGCGAGAAGCATAAGGGCGATTAGTTGCTTTATCCTCTTCTTGGCAATATTTAATATATTTTTTTACACCTTGTGGAAATTTTAAGTACTGTCCTTCATTAATTGAATAGATTTTACCGTTTGTTGGCATTTGAAGATTCTCATGAGATAAACAGAATACACCAAGTGATGGATCGTAAGTAAAGCCATTCACACCATTACCGGTGGTATACACTAGCATTGTGGATGACCCGTAAACAATATATCCTGCTGCTACTTGGCGATTTCCCGGCTGCATAAAGTCTTCTAAAGTAACAGGGGTACCGATTGGTGAGATTCTGCGATAAATTGAGAAAATTGTACCAACAGCAACGTTAACATCAATATTGGATGAGCCATCGAGTGGATCTGTTAAAATCACATATTTTGCATTACGGCCACGTTCAGTATCAAATGCCACGAAATTTTCTTCTTCTTCAGAAGCAAAGCCTGCAACTTCTTCACGGCTCATTAATGCTTGCTTCATCGTGTTGTGGGCGAATAGGTCCAACTTCATTTGAGTTTCGCCTTGTACATTTTCTGCACCAGACGTGCCAATAATGTTGTTTGTTAATCCTGCTTTATTTATGTCACGATGAATGACTTTTGCGACTAATCGAATGGAGGATAATATCCCACTCAGTTCCCCTTTTGCATTCGGATATTCGGCTTGTTTTTCAACAATAAATTGACCCAACGTTTTCATAATTCTCATCCTTACTATTAATAAATTTTACTCATTTAATGAGTTGATTTATTATAGCAACCTTAGTTTTCTCATAGAAAAGTGGAATGTGAACAATGTGATCTTCGACACACTTTTTATGATTATTGTTTGATAGAGATGAAAAAATGACAAAAAAACACATCCATATTTTAGGAATTTGTGGCACGTTTATGGGCGGCGTTGCAATTATTGCAAAACAGCTTGGATATAAAGTAACGGGTTCTGATACAAATGTTTATCCGCCAATGAGTACTTTTCTTGAAGAAAATGGCATTAAAATTATTCCAAATTTTGACGTTTCACAATTGCAACCTATTCCAGATATGGTGATTGTGGGGAACGCAATGAAACGTGGTAATCCTTGTGTTGAATATGTGTTGGAAAATAGGTTGCCTTATACGTCTGGTCCACAGTGGTTACACGATAATTTATTGCGTGATCGCTGGGTTCTTGCTGTATCAGGCACACATGGTAAAACGACAACAACTGGGATGTTAAGTTGGATTTTAGATAAGTGTGGTTTAAGACCTGGTTTTTTAATCGGTGGTATTTCGGGCAATTTTGGCACTTCAGCACGTTTAGGTGACAGTGATTATTTTGTCATTGAGGCTGATGAATATGATACAGCATTTTTTGATAAACGTTCAAAATTCGTTCATTACAATCCAAAAACATTAATTATTAATAATATTGGTTTTGATCACGCAGATATTTTTGATGATTTAAAAGCAATTCAACGCCAATTCCATCATATGATTCGTACTATTCCTGCAAATGGTCGTATCCTATCTGTGGCAGATGAAGCCAATGTAAAAGCTACTTTAGAAATGGGGTGTTGGTCAGAAAAACAATTTTTAGGTAGTGATAAAGAATGGCATGCCGAGCGTTTACGTAATGATAGTACGGTATTTGCCGTATTCCATAATGGAGAGAAAGTGGCAGAAGTA
This sequence comes from Pasteurella dagmatis, assembly GCF_900186835.1. Lineage (NCBI taxonomy): Bacteria > Pseudomonadati > Pseudomonadota > Gammaproteobacteria > Pasteurellales > Pasteurellaceae > Pasteurella > Pasteurella dagmatis. Next base: position 1,361,281 of record NZ_LT906448.1, on the reverse strand, counting down.
CATTGGAATGTGGTGGGGCAACATAACATGCACAATGCCTTAATGGCGATTGCAGCTGCCCATCATGTGGGTGTTTCAATTCAAGATGCTTGTGAAGCATTGTCCACTTTTGTGAGTCCAAAACGCCGTTTAGAAGTGAAAGGGGAGGTGAATGGGGTAACTGTTTATGATGATTTTGCACATCATCCAGCAGAAATTTTAGCAACATTGACCGCACTTCGTGATAAAGTTGGTGGAGGAGCACGTATTTTAGCTGTGTTAGAGCCTCGTTCAAATACCATGAAAATGGGAATACATAAAGATGAAATCGCGCCAGCATTAGGGCGTGCAGATCATGTGTTTATTTTTCAACCTGAAAATATTGGCTGGGATGTGGTAGATATTGTTAGTGATTGTGTTCAACCTGCTGTATGGAATATGAATTTAGATAAGCTAGTAGATTTGATTGTCTCAGAGGCGAAGCCAAAAGATCATATCCTTGTGATGTCAAACGGAAGCTTTGGTGGAATACATCAAAAATTATTAGACAAATTAGCAGTGAAAGTGTGAGAGCTATGCTGAAGATATAAGATGAAAGGACAAGGCATTTGCTTTGTCCTTTTTATCTCGATTGATGTTAAGGGAATTTTAACAAAAAGAAAGTCGTTAGCTGAAAACTAACGACTTTTATTAATCTGGTTGCGGGGGCCGGATTTGAACCGACGACCTTCGGGTTATGAGCCCGACGAGCTACCAAGCTGCTCCACCCCGCGTCTGTGTTGCTGTAATATACTCGCTTGAGAATTTATTGCAACAAAAACATTAAATATCTATTGCTGTTTGTTATAAAAATAAACGATGTGTGTATTTTTTATTCTTAAATAGAACTGTAGAACTCGCATGGCCGTTAAATACGAGTTAAATAAAAAGCCCTAATTTAGTCTATATTTTTTGTGTCTTTTCTGATAGCGTATGCCCTTCTATTCGCTTTCATTATTTAGGACAGAAAATGTTATTCCAGCCAAAAAACATTCTAAAATTGACCGCACTTTTTGCGGTTACTTTTCTAGCAGCTTGTTCTTCTAATCCAAAAGTTTTGGTTAAAGATGACAAAGCAGATCCGCAAAAATTTGGAGCAAAATATTCAGGAAGAACTTATCAGCAGGCGATTCTCACACCAGTATCGCGAGTTGAAAATCAAAGTGCAGTCATTAATCAAGGCGATTTCTTGACACAATTGTCAAATGTTCGTAATTACTCAAATAAATTAAGTAACCAGTTTCATCAGAATTATGCAAAAGTGACAAACTGGGTATTGTCGGGCGGTGATATTAATAATTTAGCGGAATTTGGTATTGAACCACAGCTGATGAAAGGCTTTGATGGTTATCAAAACGTGTTGATGACAGGATATTATTCCCCAGTTATTCATGCAAGACGTACATTACAAGGTAAATATAATCAGCCGATTTATGCAATGCCAAAACAAAAACGCTTTAGCCGTGCACAAGTGTATGCAGGAGCATTAGAGAAAAAAGGATTGGAATTAGCTTATAGCGATTCAATGCTCGATAATTTTTTATTAGGTGTACAAGGTAGCGGTTATGTGGATTTTGGTGAGGGTAACTTAACTTATTTTGCTTATGCTGGACAAAATGGTTTCCCTTATACTAGCGTTGGTCGTTTACTTGTGGAAGATGGTGAGATTGCGAAAGAAAAAATGTCAATTCAAGCGATTCGTGATTGGGCAAAAGCCAATCCGTCACGTTTACGTACACTATTAGAACGTAATGAATCTTATGTTTTCTTTAAAAATGATCCTTATGGAAAAGTGAAAGGTGCTGCTGGCGTACCTTTAGTGCCTATGGCTTCAGTTGCAGCAGATAGGAGTGTTGTGCCATTGGGCAGCTTGCTTTTAGTAGAGGTACCACAAATGGATAAAGATGGTAATTGGACGGGTGAACATCAACTGCATTTAATGGTTGCATTGGATGTCGGTGGTGCCGTGAAAGGTCATCATTTTGATTTATATCGTGGTATTGGTGATGATGCAGGACATATTGCTGGATTATCAAAACATTATGGTCGAGTGTGGGTATTACAATAATGGCACGAGTGGATAATTACGAGCAGCGATTTGGTGGGATTGGACGCTTATACGGTATGGATGCTCTTGAGCGATTAAGACAATCTCATGTATGTGTAATTGGTATTGGTGGAGTGGGGTCTTGGTGCGCAGAGGCATTAGCACGATCAGGCGTTGGACAATTGACACTAATTGATATGGATGATATTTGTGTAACCAATATTAATCGTCAAATTCATGCTCTTTCAGGCAATATAGGTCTGCTTAAAACAGAGGCAATGAAAGCACGGATTGAGCTAATTAACCCTGAATGCCAAGTGAACATTATTGATGACTTTATTTCGGTGGAAAATCTTCCAAAATACTTGCTACGAAATTATGATTATGTAATTGATGCTATTGATAGCGTTAAAACTAAAGCTGCGCTGATAGCATTTTGTAAGCGCAATAAAATTAGATTGATCACTGTGGGAGGAGCGGGTGGTCAAACTGATCCTAGTCAAATCCAAATTGCTGATTTGAGTAAGACAATTCAAGATCCTCTTGCTTCAAAAGTGCGGTCGCTTTTACGAAAAGAATATCATTTTAGCCAAAATCCAAAACGTAAATTTGGCATAGATTGTGTATTTTCAACACAGCCGCTTATTTTTCCGAAAATGGACGGAACTTGCAAAGTTTCAGCAACAATGAATTGTGCAAATGGTTTTGGTGCTGCTGTGATGATTACAGCGACTTTCGGGTTCTTTGCTGTGTCACGTGTAATTGATAAGTTGCTCCGTTAAGGTTTAATATCTAGAAAGAAATAAGGAGAATTGTTATCCGCTTTTTTCAATTAAACTTATTTTTTGTCTAAAAAAAAGATGGCAATTTGAGTTAAAAAAGAGTAGGCTAGAGCGAAATTTTGATCATTATTCTTAGATAAGGAATAGAAAAATGGCGCTTTCAATGAACACTTTGAAAAAAACAGTATTAGCAGTAAGTATTGCTTCTTTGGCGAGTTTTGCAAATGCAAATATCGTCACTTCAATTAAGCCTTTGGGCTTTATTGCCTCTTCTATTGCAGACGGCGTGACAGAAACTGAAGTTTTAGTTCCAGCGGGTGCCTCTCCACACGACTATAGCTTAAAGCCAACGGATGTACAAAAATTGCAAGCAGCGGAGTTGATTGTTTGGGTAGGGGAGGATGTAGATGCATTTCTTGATAAAGCCTTACGACCAATGCCATTTAAGAAAGTGTTAAGTATTTCAGATTTTTCTGAAATTGGTGATTTATTAGAAGGTGAAGCTCATGAGCATAAGCATAGCCAAGAGCATAAACATGATCACGACCATAAACATGATCATGAGCATAAACATGACCATGACCATAAACATGATCACGACCATAAACATGATCACGACCATAAACATGATCACGACCATAAACATAATCACGATCATAAACATGAGCATACTAATGCGCATCATCATGACCATGGACATGACCACGATCACAGTACTAACTGGCATGTTTGGTATTCACCAGAGATCAGTAAAATTGTTGCTGAGCGTTTAGCCTCTCGTTTAAATGAACTCTATCCAGAGAAAAAAGAGAAAATAGCACAAAACTTAGCGGAATTTAACCGCACTTTAGCTGCGCAAAGTGAAAAAATTAAACAGCAATTAGCTCCGTTGAAAGAAAAAGGTTTCTATGTATTCCACGATGCGTATAGCTATTTCAATAACGCTTATGGTCTTAACCAAACAGGTTATTTTACTATTAATCCATTAGTCGCACCTGGTGCGAAAACATTAGCGAAAATTAAAGAAGAAATTAAAGAGCATAAAGTAAATTGCTTATTTGCAGAGCCGCAATTTACACCAAAAGTGATTGAAAGCTTAAGCAAAGGAACTGGTGTTCATATTGGTCGTTTAGACCCTATGGGCGATCCTGTGAAACTTGGTGTGAATTCTTATGCGAATTTCTTACAATACACTGCAGATAGTTATTTCTCTTGTTTAAGTAAATAAATTGTGGTTTTTCGCAAAAATAAGGGCTTCTTACTAAGAGGCCCTTTTTGTTATTAGTCTTTCTTGTGAGTGTATTCTTTATACATTGCTTCGATTTGAGCTTTGTAGCGTTCCAAAATCACTTTACGACGGAGTTTTAAAGTTGGTGTAATCTCTTCCATCTTTGTAGTAAACGCTTGTGGTAACAAAGTAAATTTTTTGATTTGCTCGAAGCTCGGTAGTTCTTTTTGTAGCTCATTAATGCGTTGCTCAAACATTTTTATAATTTCAGAATGTTTAATCAGCTCCATTCGATCTTGATACTTAATATTGAGCTGCTTGGCGTGTTCTTCTAGGCTCGTAAAGCAAGGTACAATCAATGCAGACACATATTTTTTTGCATCTGCAATGACGGCAATTTGCTCAATGAATTTGTCTTTACCCACTTTTGTTTCAATGTATTGTGGTGCAATATATTTACCGTTCGAGGTTTTCATCAATTCTTTAATTCGGTCAGTAATATAAAGGTTTCCATTAGCATCAAATTCACCGGCATCACCTGTTTTCAAGAAGCCATCTTCAGTGAAAGTTTCTTTGGTTTCTTGTGGTTTTTTATAGTAACCACGCATTACCATTCCACCACGCACTAGAATTTCGTTGTTTTCACCGATTTTTACTTCAGTACCAGGCATTAATGTGCCAATTGAATTTGGATCAAAGCTATTATCTTTCCAACAAGAAACTGTAGCTGTAGTTTCTGTCATACCATAGCCTAGTTTGATGTTGATACCAATACTGTGGAAGAATAGCCCGATAGTGGGTTCAAGTTTTGCACCACCACAAGGCATCATTTTAATACGCCCACCGAGCAATTTGCGTAATTTAGAGAGAACCAATTTATCCGCAAGAGCATATTTCTTACGTAAGATAAACGGAATTGGTTTTGTTTGGCGTGCTAATTCAAAGCGTTTTTGTCCAATCGAAATTGCCCAGTTAAAAATTGTGCGACGTATAAATGATGCTTTTTGTACTTTATCCCATACAGCAGTATAAATTTTTTCATAAAAACGAGGTACTGCACACATTAATGTTGGACGAAGTTCAGAAAGGGCTTCACGCACTTTATTGCTATCTTCAAGGTAACAGTTTACAGCACCACGGTGAAGTACATATGCCACCCAAGCACGTTCAAAAATATGTGAGAACGGTAAAAATGACAGTGATACATCGTACTGATTCACATTTAATGTGGTAAATGCGGTATCGTGTGCTTCCAATTGGTGTGCAAGGTTGGCATAATCTAACATAACCCCTTTGGGTTCGCCGGTGGTGCCAGAGGTATAAATTAAAGTGAATAAATCACTTAATGATTTGCTATCTAAACGTTCTTGTAGTAAGGTTTGTTGTTGAACAGAACCTTCAGCAATGAAGGATTGCCAACTCACTGCTTTAGGGTGTTCTTGTAAATTAATATCTTCTTTCATTGCGACAATTTTTTGTAACTGTGGGCAGTTTTCAAAAATATCTAGCGCACAGTTGTACTCTTCTTGATCGCCGACGAATAAAATTTTTACATCTGCATTATTGAGAATGTATTCAACTTGTTTGGCTGCACTTGTTGCATAAATAGGCACGACAATGGCACGAGTTTGTAATGAACCAATATCAGCAATTGTCCAACGTGGCATATTGTGTGCAAAGATCGCAATCTTATCTTGAATATCAATATTATTTGCTAATAAAGCGTAAGAAAACGCATCTATTTCTTGTTGGAATTGTTGCCAACTAATGTCTTTCCAGCTGTCTTCAGCGTGATAGCGTAGGGCAGTATCATTTGATAAACGCTTAGATTGTTCACGAATACGGTTAACAAAATGTAAATTCAAATTACTCATTGTGTCCTTTGTCTATTTTAGTATGATTTAACCATATTAGCTTACACTTGTTCGCTAAAATACACTAGTTATTTTTACAGAAAGCATACGGAATTTTGAGTAGAATCACGATTTTTTACGAGAACTCATCTAAATCTTAAACATGAAGTATTCATACTGAATATTTTGTTTTTTGCTAAAAAATAGTATAGGATGAAATCAAGTTCTTATCTTAGAACTTAATTTTATTGTCAAAAAATACACGGGAGCTTGTGATGAAAAAATTAATTGCTGTTTTATTATCTGCAACATTTGCATTAAGTTTAACTGCTTGTGAAACTACTAAAGGTATGGGGAAAGATATTCAAAAAGTGGGTTCTAAAATCGAGAACGCAGCAAGTAAGTAATTTGCTTTTACCCGAATATAATATTTAATCAAAAGCCGAATAGATAATCTGTAAATTCGGCTTTTATTTTTATAGGTGATAAAAAAGCCCCTTGTTTATGCAAGAGGCTTGGTGAATAAAATCTTAAGATTAAGCTTTATAGTTGTGAACTAATGCCACTAAGTCTAACACTTTGTTAGAATAACCTGCTTCGTTGTCATACCAAGAAACTAATTTCACGAATGTATCTGTTAATGCGATACCTGCTGCTGCATCAAATACAGAGGTTAATGTACAGCCGTTGAAGTCTGTAGAAACTACAGCATCTTCAGTATAACCTAAAACGCCTTTCATTTCGTTTTCAGAAGCACGTTTGATTTCTGCACAGATTTCAGCGTAAGTTGCTGGTTTTTCTAAGTTAACGGTTAAATCAACAACAGATACGTTTGTAGTAGGAACACGGAAAGCCATACCTGTTAATTTTCCGTTTAATGCTGGTAATACTTTACCTACTGCTTTAGCTGCACCAGTTGATGAAGGAATAATATTTTGTGAAGCACCACGACCACCACGCCAGTCTTTTGCTGATGGACCGTCAACTGTTTTTTGTGTTGCTGTTGTTGCGTGAACAGTTGTCATTAAACCATCTTTAATACCAAATTTCTCGTGAATTACTTTTGCTAATGGTGCTAAGCAGTTAGTTGTACAAGATGCGTTAGAAACGATATCTTGACCTTCATATTTATCGAAGTTTACACCTCTTACGAACATTGGAGTTGCATCTTTAGATGGACCAGTTAAAACAACTTTTTTCGCACCCGCAGTGATGTGTTTACGTGCTGTTGCATCATCTAAGAATAAACCAGTTGCTTCAACTGCGATATCTACACCGATTTCGTCCCATTTTAAGTTCGCTGGATCACGCTCAGCAGTTACACGGATTGATTTACCGTTAACAACTAAGTTGCCATCTTTTACTTCAACAGTACCATCGAAACGACCGTGAGTTGAATCGTATTTAAGCATATAAGCCATATATTCAACATCGATTAAGTCGTTGATACCTACAACTTCGATGTCATCACGATGTTGTGCAGCACGGAATACGATACGACCGATACGGCCAAAGCCGTTGATACCAATTTTAATTGCCATAAGATTTTCACCTATATTTAAAGTTAAACAAAACTGTTACATAGAACAAAAATGGAATGTTTCACTTTTGTTTTTTGTCACTGTGGATTATAGCATGGTTTTTTTTTAGTTGTGAAACTAGACCATGGGGAAAACCATAACAGATAAACTTTTTGTGATCTATGTCAAAATAATAAAAAAAGTAACTTGTAGAACTTTATTCTATTTTTTAAAACAAATTATTAGATAATTTTTATTGAGGAAGAAAATGAAAAAAAGGGAAGAAATGACGGATATGCAAGTACATATCTGTTTAAATCAGGGCACAGAACATCCATTTACTGGAAAATTATTAAATCAACATAAAAAAGGACTATATCGCTGTGTCGTGTGCCATTCGCCACTTTTTGTTTCTGATACAAAATTTGATGCGGGTTGTGGTTGGCCAAGCTTTTTTGAAGCTATATCACCAGAAGCTATTCGTTATTTGGATGATTATAAGTTATCACGTCCTCGAGTGGAAATTCGTTGTGGTAAATGTGATTCACATTTGGGACACGTGTTTGAAGATGGTCCTGAACCAACAGGTTTACGTTACTGTGTGAATTCAGTTTCTATGGCATTTGAAGATTTAGAAACAGGAGAGATTATCGAAGGATAAGTTTCCAAAAAATCCACCGCACTTTCGGATTTTTAGCTGATTTTGCTTGGAATTCTCGGCATAATAAGGCACATAATTTATTATAAAGGAACGTATTATGGCTCAAGGTAATTTATATATTCTTTCTGCACCCAGTGGAGCAGGTAAATCTTCATTAATTTCGGCATTATTAAATCAGCAAGATAATAATAAAATGATGGTATCTGTTTCGCATACTACAAGACTACCACGCCCTGGTGAGAGCCACGGTGTACATTATTATTTTGTGTCAGTTGAGGAATTTGAAGCATTGATCGAGCAGGATTTATTCCTCGAGTATGCAAGAGTCTTTGGTGGTAATTATTACGGTACCTCATTGCCGGCGATTGAGGAAAATCTTGCGAAAGGGATCGATGTATTTTTAGATATTGATTGGCAAGGTGCGCAGCAAATACGCCAAAAAGTGCCTAACGTAAAAAGCATTTTTATTTTACCACCATCGTTAGTTGAGCTAGAGCGTCGTTTGATTGGTCGTGGGCAAGATAGTGAAGAAGTGATCGCAAATCGTATGTCTAAAGCGATTGAAGAAATTTCACATTACAATGAATATGATTATGTGATTGTTAATGATGTGTTTGAACAAGCATTAGCAGATTTACAAGCAATTTTACGCGCAGAGCGTTTAACTTTAGTACATCAAGACAAACAAAATCAGGCTTTAATTGAACAATTACTAGCAAAATAGGCTGCACTTTAGTATCATAGGAACCCTTTTTTAACATTTTTTGACTAATAAGAGATGGAGTAATATATGGCTCGTGTAACAGTACAAGATGCGGTAGAGAAAATTGGTAACCGTTTTGATTTAATTTTGACCGCAGCGCGTCGTGCAAGACAATTACAGTTACATATTCGTGAACCTTTAGTGCCAGAAGATAATGACAAACCAACCGTTATAGCATTACGTGAAATTGAAAAAGGTTTGATCAATAACGACATTATGAATGCACAAGAGCGTTATGATGCGTTAGAAAAAGAAAACTCTGAATTACACGCTGTTTCTTTGTTATCTAACAATCAATAAAAGTGCGGTCATTTTTTGCCAAGTTTTCCTTTATTAACATTGAAATAAGTCAGGTGTCCCTTGTATCTTTTTGAAAGTTTAAATCGAATTATTGAGGCATATTTGCCGGCAGAACAGATTGAACTAGTAAAACGTGCGTACGTTATTGCTCGTGATGCACACGAGGGACAGTCGCGTTCTAGCGGTGAACCTTATATTACACACCCAGTTGCCGTCGCATCAATTATTGCTGAAATGCGTTTAGATCACGAAGCAGTGATGGCAGCGTTGTTGCATGATGTAATTGAAGACACTCCCTATACCGAAGAACAGCTTGAAACTGAATTTGGTAAAAGTGTGGCAGAAATTGTGGAAGGCGTATCAAAACTTGATAAATTGAAGTTCCGCACTCGCAAAGAAGCGGCTGCAGAAAACTTCCGAAAAATGATTTTAGCAATGACACGAGACATTCGAGTCGTTTTGATTAAACTCGCCGATAGAACTCACAATATGCGCACGCTGGGTGCTTTACGTCCTGATAAACGCCGCCGTATTGCCAAAGAAACTCTTGAAATTTACAGTCCACTTGCTCATCGATTAGGGATTGAGCATATTAAAAATGAGCTTGAAGATCTTGGCTTTGAGGCGATGCATCCGCAACGCTATGCTGTATTGCAAAAAGTGGTACAAGTAGCTCGTGGTAACCGTAAAGATATGATCCAACGTATCACAAATGAAATTAAAGGTAGATTGGAAGATGTGGGGATTAATGCTCGTGTATTTGGTCGTGAGAAGCACCTGTACGCAATTTATCAAAAAATGAAACTTAAAGATCAGCAGTTTCATTCGATTATGGACATTTATGCCTTCCGAGCAGTGGTGAAAGATATTGACACTTGCTACCGTGTGTTAGGTCAAATGCACGGTTTATATAAACCGCGTCCAGGTCGTGTAAAAGATTATATTGCTGTACCCAAAGCCAATGGCTATCAGTCATTACACACCTCGATGATTGGTCCACATGGTGTACCAGTAGAAGTGCAGATACGTACTGAAGAAATGGATCAAATGGCAGAGATGGGTGTTGCTGCGCATTGGGCGTATAAAGAAGGTGGTAAAAATGACAGTACGACGGTGCAAATTCGCGCACAACGCTGGCTACAAAGCTTAATTGAATTACAACAAAGTGTGGGTAACTCGTTTGAGTTTATTGAAAGCGTTAAATCAGAATTTTTCCCGAAAGAAATTTATGTTTTTACGCCCAAAGGTCGCATTGTTGAACTGCCAGTGGGGGCTACTCCTGTGGATTTCGCTTACGCAGTGCATACTGATATTGGACATAGTTGTATCGCAGCGAATGTGGATCGTAAATCTTATCCGCTATCACAAGCATTAACATCAGGGCAAACTGTCGATATTATTACCTTGCCAAATTCACAACCTAGTGCAGGTTGGTTGAATTTCGTGGTAACTGCTAAAGCTCGCACTAATATTCGTAACTTCCTAAAAAATCTTCGTGGTGGTGAGGCATTGGCACTTGGAAAGCGTCAATTGAGCCGAGCATTGGCGCCAACAAAAGTTGAAGATCTTGCTCCAGAAAAGGTTCAAACATTATTAACAGAACTTAAATTAGAAAGTTTTGATAATTTATTAATCGAAATTGGTCTTGGCAATCAAATGAGTGCAGTAATTGCATATCGCCTTTTAGGTGAGTTGATAGAAATTGATACAGATGGCGATACGAGTAATAATAAACACCCACTTGAAATTAAAAATACAGGTGGTTTACTCACTACATTTGCACAATGTTGTCATCCTATCCCGGGCGATCCAATTGTGGCGTATACTAGCTCTGGTAAAGGATTGGTAATTCACCATGAATTTTGTGCTAACTTAAAAAACCATAAAGATAGTCCAGAACATTATATACCTGTTGAATGGGAACAAAGCGATAATATAATTGATTTTGAGGCTGAACTACGAATCGAGATGATTAATCAGCATGGTGCTTTACCAAACCTCACAACAGCGATTTCTTCTTTAGGTAGCAACATTCAAAGTATTTGGACTGAAGAACAAGAAGGGCGTATGTATCAGATTATCGTATTATTAACAGTAACTGATACAAAACATCTTGCGAATATCATTCGTAAAATTAAAACAATACCAGGTTTTGTGAATATTGAACGTAATATCAATCAATGAGCATCCAATTTCTTGATGCTGTCCCGATAACCACGCTTTCAGGTGTTGGACCAGCCGTTTCAGAAAAACTTAGTCGGATTGGCATCCATAATCTCCAAGATTTGTTATTCCATCTACCTATCCGTTATGAAGATCGTACAAGAATAACCCCAATTAAAGATCTTCGTCCAGAATCTTACGCTACCATTGAAGGAATTGTACAAACTTGTGAAGTGCAGTTTGGCAAACGCCCGATTTTAAGTGTTTCTTTATCTGATGGCACATCAAAAATCTCGTTACGCTTTTTTAATTTTAATGCAGGTATGAAATCAAGTTTGCAACCTGGTGCGAGAGTTAAGGCTTTTGGTGAAATTAAACGTGGTCGTTTTATGGCAGAGATTCATCATCCTGACTATCAGATTCTTCGTGATAATGTACCGTCGGTTTTAGAAGAAACACTAACGCCTATTTATTCTACAACAGAAGGTCTAAAACAAAATTCATTACGTAAGCTGACTGATCAAGCCTTAGCTGTATTAGATAAAATTCAAATTGCAGAAATTCTGCCTAATGAATTTAATCCTCATCCGTTTAGCTTAAAAGAGGCTATTCGTTTTTTACATCGTCCTCCGCCAGATACATCCCTTGAAGCATTGGAAAACGGTAAGCATCCCGCACAACAACGCCTGATTTTTGAAGAGTTGTTAGCGCATAATTTAGCGATGCAAAAAGTGCGGTTAGGGACGCAGCAATTTTCTGCTTATCCATTGCATTATCGTAGTGATTTAAAGCAGCGTTTTTTGGCTCAGTTACCATTTAAGCCAACAAATGCACAAGCTCGTGTAACACAAGATATTGAGCGAGATCTAGCTAATCCTTTCCCTATGATGCGATTAGTGCAAGGCGATGTTGGTTCTGGTAAAACTTTAGTTGCTGCACTTGCCGCAATTTTAGCGATTGATAATGGTAAGCAGGTAGCTTTGATGGCACCAACTGAGATTCTAGCAGAGCAACATACTGCAAGTTTTCGTCGTTGGTTAGAACCATTGGGTATTGAGGTTGGCTGGTTAGCAGGAAAAGTCAAAGGTAAAGCTCGTCAGACTGAATTAGAAGACATTCGTACAGGGAAAGTCCAAATGGTGGTGGGAACACATGCCCTGTTCCAAGAAAATGTAGAGTTTTCTGATCTTGCGTTAGTAATTGTGGACGAACAGCATCGCTTTGGTGTACACCAACGTTTAATGCTTAGGGAAAAGGGTAAAAAAGCTGATATGTATCCACATCAATTAATTATGACAGCAACACCAATCCCGAGAACTCTAGCGATGACAGTTTATGCTGATTTAGATACTTCGATTATTGATGAATTACCTCCTGGCCGAACACCAATTACGACAGTGGCAATTTCAGAGGATAGAAGAGCAGAGGTGATCGCTCGAGTCAATAATGCTTGCGTAAATGAGAAACGTCAAGCCTATTGGGTATGTACTTTGATTGATGAGTCAGAAGTGTTGGAAGCACAAGCTGCAGCAGCAATTGCGGAAGATCTTCGAAAAATTTTACCGCACTTACGTATAGGCTTAGTACATGGAAGAATGAAGCCAGCAGAAAAACAAGAAATTATGACTGCATTTAAGAGCGCAGAAATTGATTTATTAGTCGCAACAACCGTAATTGAGGTTGGCGTTGATGTTCCGAATGCGAGTTTAATGATTATTGAAAATGCGGAGCGTCTTGGTTTGTCGCAATTACACCAGTTACGTGGGCGTGTAGGACGGGGAACAACTGCATCATTTTGTGTATTAATGTATAAGCCACCATTGGGTAAAATTTCACAAAAACGCTTACAAGTGCTAAGAGAAACACAAGATGGTTTTGTTATTTCAGAAAAAGATTTGGAAATTCGGGGACCGGGTGAAGTGTTAGGCACAAAGCAAACAGGGATTGCAGAGTTTAAAGTGGCAAATTTGCTACGTGATCGAAAAATGATACCAACAGTGCAATATTATGCTCGTCGTTTAATTGTTGAACAACCTGATATTGCAGCAAAACTTACTCAACGTTGGCTCAACCAACGGGAGATTTATACGAATGTGTGATTATTCTCAATTTATTCAGCAAGCGAATTGGTTATCACCTGAGGATATGAATGTCCCACTACATATTGAAAACTGGTTGAGTTTATCTACATCACTCACTGCACAATTGAGATCCTCCTTCCCTACTATTAATATACAAGTTCTCACTGAATATTGGGTTAATAGCGTTAGTCAAAATGAACAGGATTTTTTTGTTCGAACCCATAAGCAATTTTGGTGTCGCGAAGTTTTATTAAATAGTGATACACAGCCACTGATTTTTGCTAGAACTCTGATACCTAACACTTTATTAGCTGCCCATTCAGAATTGCAACAGTTGGGTAATCGCGCTCTGGGTGAATGGCTTT